>JAKLJF010000041.1 GCA_023151335.1 Thermoanaerobaculia bacterium
CCGTTACCTGCTGGTAGTGCTGGGCGCAGGCGCCGCGGGGTATGTGCTGGCCGTACTGTTCTGGCCTTATGCGCTGCAAAGCCCGCTGAAAAATCCGTTTGTTGCCTTATCCAAATTTGCGGACCTGGAAGTGCGAATTCGCGTGTTGTATGAAGGGGAAAATATCATGTCGGACAAAACGCCCTGGCATTACCCCGTGAAATGGATCCTGTACACCATTCCACTGGCAACCATTGTTGGGTTGGTCGGATACCTGGCGTATTTACCAAAACTACTGAAACAATACAACCCGCTTTGGGTGCTCATGCTCCTGTTTGCAGGCGTTTTCCCTGTAGCCTATATTATTTACAAACATTCGGTCATACACGATGGCTGGCGCCACCTCACTTTTGCCTATCCGCCGCTGGCAGCCGCAGCGGCCCTGTTTTGGAATGAACTGACCAGGCAGTTTTCCGGCAAAAAAACGCTGCAATATGCCGTTTGGGGAGGTATGTCTGTATTGTTGCTCGACAGCGCCGTTTATATTGCGGCAAACGCCAAATTCCCCTACACTTATTTTAATCCCCTGACCGGCGGGATCAAAGGCGCCTACGGCAAATTTGAAACCGACTATTGGGGGATCAGTACCCGGCAGGGTATTGAATGGATGGAAAAACAGGGAATTTTAAAAGCGGATATGCAGGAGCCGGTAGTGATCGCCACCAATATGTACTATTCCGTGCGGCAATTAACAGCCAAATACGGCGATAAAGTGAAGGTAAAATACCTGAAATGGGAACGCCGCTGCGACGATGCCTGGGATTATGGCCTCTACCCCACCCGATTCCTCGACGGCTCCACCCTTCAACGCGGTAAATGGCCGCCTGACAATGCCGTACATACCGTGTCGGCAGGCGGTGTCCCCTTATTGGCAGTGCTCAAGGACAGCGGACGAAATTGTGCCCTCGGTACGGCCTCGCTAAAAGTAGGCGATTGGGAGTCAGCCATTACCATGCTGCAAAAAGAGGTTCAGGCCGTTCCCGACAATGAACTTGCCTGGGGCAATCTGGCTCAGGCTTATTATAACGCCAACCGGCTGGAAGAGGCCAAAAAAGCGGCTGAAAAAGCGCTGGATATCAGCCCCGACGATATGCAGGCTAATAATTTACTGGGCATGTACTGGATGCAAAAGGAAGACATCGTCCGGGCGAAAACGCAATTTGAAGGGGCGCTCAAAAGAGAACCTTCCAACGCCGCTGCATACTATTATCTGGCCCTGATCGCCAGGGCGCAAGGCGATGACCAGACCGCTTTGAACAATTTGCTGAAAGCCATACAGGTAGCGCCCAATTTCAAGGCAGCCTATGAACTTTCCGCCCAGATATATGAGGCCTCCGGTAACACCTCTGCAGCTCAACAATTCCGGGCAGCCATGAATCAAATCCAATGAACTTCAAGTTTTTATTCCCCACCTTCCTGAACCGTTACCGCTTTGTGCAAAAGCGGCTCAGACAACTGGCAACCGGTCATGGCTTCGGGCAGGGCCTCAACCTTGGCACCGGCGAAGGCGATTACGACCGGATGATCGCTTCCTTTTGCGGTCATCTCACTGCCTGCGACATCAATGCCGATGACATTGCCCATGCCCGCCTGATGAACCGGGGGGTGTTGAACGTTCACTATGAAACCAATGACGCCCTGAATCTGAGTTATCCGGACGCTTCATTTGACCTTCTTGTCTCCTGCGAGGTCATCGAGCATGTCGGGCAACCTGAAAAAATGATCCGGGAAATCGCCCGGGTGCTCCGGCCGGGCGGCTTTGCCATCATGACTTTCCCCAGCCACGAGTTTCCCTTTACATATGATCCGGTCAATCGATTCTGGCACTGGGTTCGCCAACCGGACGATCGCGAATACCTGATCGCACAAGGCGCTTATGCCTTTGGGCATGAATACCTGATCGGCGCCGATGATTTCAAACAATGGGTACAACATGCCGGTCTCGAACTTGTGGAGTTTCGCCCGCTGAGCGGTTATTTGATCGGGTTGCTGGAAATGTACTGGACCGGTGTTGCCCAACGTATTTTCAAAAAAAATGCACAAAACGTCACGGCTGACACGAGCGGCGCCCTGAAAGTGCGCCCGGTCTCTGCCAAAGTACCTGCACTGGTATTTATCACCGATGCATTGCTGGCATTGGACCGGCTGTTATTCACCTGGGGCAAATACAGCGTGGGCAAAGGCGTGGTGTTGCGCAAACCATGATCACCGCGGCAACACTTTTTGCGTAACCTGAATTTCGCCGGCCAGCAGGTTCACCAATAACAGCCCTTTTGGCATGCCAGCAAGCTGCGTTTTAAGCCAATGCTCTCCGGCAAAGCGCCGGCCTTCATCGAATTCGCCAATCAGCCTGCCGGATGTATCATATATCCGTATTTGCACTTCTGCCGCATCCGGCAACCAATATTTGATTTGCAGACTTCCATTCGCGGGGCCAGGCGAGACCAGGAGCCTCAGGGGGTTACTGACCGTTTGATCGCCCACGCCAACCGTATTTTTAATAAAAGTTACCCGGTACAAGGTTGATACGGCTTCGCCGGAAAAGTTGGTAAAAAAGATATTGGGTTGCGGGCTCCGGATTCCGCCATAAATATATCCGAGTGTGAGCGAATCGCCGGGCAGGTCATTCAGGCGGATCACGCCATTCGGAAATAATGGAATATCGTGATGCGGGAAAAATTCTGCCCCTGAACCCAGTAAAGCAGGCATCTCTACGGGTAATTTGACCTCTTCCAGCGTGCCGTCGGCCAATCGCGTAACCCGCGCAATCGTTTTTACAAAAGGCACCCGGATGTCCTGTACCAACGTACCGGCCGCGTCGAGGGTATACTGAGCCATGCCGCCGAAAAAAACGGTATGCTGCGTTTTGTTCAGGTCGTCGAAAAGCACCATGCTGGCACAGTGGTAATGATTAAGGTATTGTGTAAAACCGGGTTGTGGGGTGTAGCCAGTAGTGTCAATATCCACCGGATAGAGCCAGGGCAAGTCATCGCTGTACTGAAAAACGCCGGAAAAAATGGTTAGTCCCGGATGCCCATCCGGAAAAATGGCCGGTGTCAGATTGTAATCGCGCCGGTGCAGATGCTGCGTGTCAGTCCACGTGGAATAATCTTCGATGGCCAGGCTATTGCCATTATCCGCTATATGAAAGATGCGGATCTGATTGGTGTATTCCTGGACAAAAGTTGGATGATCCATGTGATTGTACGGGCCGTCGAACCGGTGTCCGCCGGCCAGGAAAAAACGGCCTTCCAAAAAAGCCATTTGGCCGCCGGTGACAGCCATACGTTCGTCGGAGACAACCCTGATGTGCGCCTCCAAAGCCGTTCCCTGCCGTATCGCGGCTATCATTCCGGGAATATCGACTGCGAGGAGTTGGGGGTAGGTAATATGTGTGCCGGCTGTCGGGCTGAGCCCATAGCCGCCGGTGATATACAACATCGAGTCACGCTGGGCAAACTGGGGATTAGTACTTTTCAGTTGTTCAGCGATGGCGGGTGAAAGACCGCTGAGCGGCGCCGACCATACTTGTTTCGTTTCCGGATTGATGACATACACAGAGTCATTTTGGTTGGCCTTGTCAAAGGCGGCAAAGGGTTGCTGACGGTGCAAACCGTCTTCGCGCCCACACAACAATAGCCATTCCCCCTGCCATTCGCCCGACGCGTACGAATGTAAACCGGGTGCACCGGCAATGATCACCGGGTCGAGTTTTATACTGAATGGCGTCTGCGCATTGATCGCGCGCGCAATGGCCAAGCATGACAACAAACAGAAAAAGAGAATCTTATGCATTACAATATCGTGGTATGATACATCTGTATGATTTGTCAAAGGTCATACTTTTCCGCGCGTATAGCAAGGTAAAAAAAATTGGTGTTCAGGCACTTTTTACCGGATAAATATACCGGCTCACCTTTTGAACGCCATACCGGTGGCCACGGCATTTTCAGATGTTACCGTCAGAATAAATATTCCGGCAGTCAATCCTGAAATATCAACGACCTGACCACGATGGTAAGCGTCAATTTCCTGACCAAGTCTTCCATCGGCATACCGGATTTCAAGCCGAAGATCATCCTTGAAAATTTGTTCATCAAGGCCTTCGATAAAAATTTCTGCCGAGGCCAAGGTTGGAAATATCCGAAGCGGAAATACTGCCGCCGGCTGGAAGACGCCAACGGTGGGTGGCGGGGTAATATCGCCCCACGTGTCAGTGCCCTGACGGCAGCCTATCAGACGTTCGCTTAAGTAGCCGCTTAAAAAACCCTCCTGAAAACCCAGGTATCCGCACCGATCTTCAAAAAAGGCCGAATACCCGGCATCTATGATACCCTGTAATTCGCAAGGATTGAAATAATAATTGAAATCGCCGGATAATTGTAGCGCTCCGGTCGAGTCAAAGTGGCTGCTGACATAAGCCATATTGCCGAAATGGTTGGTAATCGCAGGAGAATACCACCCTGAGGCAGCATCGAAAAGTGGCTGAAAATCAGTTTTTTTCAAAATTCGGGTGAATTCCGGTATAGTGTAGGCGCTACTGTCGATGGTTGTGATGCCGTTTGTTTTCTTTTGATAAATTTTTGTCGTCTTCCTGTGCGAACTAAGTGTTACTTCATTTATAGTGCGCATCACGGATGTCAGCGAATCGAGGTGCCACAAAACGGTTTTTTCAGCGGTCGGATAGTAGTACTCCCGCGTTTCCTGCCATTTGTATAAATTCCCTTCCTGGTAATTTTGTGTAAATGATTCAAATGAGGGAACCCAACCAAAATTTTGCCCATCGTTAATAAAACCGGTTATTTCGTAAATAGGGCCTGTCTCTCCTTTCGCCAATTCGTGAAAGGGTATAAATCGGCTGAGGCCGTAATTTTCGGTCAGGATCATCTCAAAATCGCTCAGGATATTATCGACGGGAACTCCCGCAGACAACGGCATAAGCCGGAATTTTTTTGCCCAAACTTGTTTGCCCCAAAAAGCAAGGCTATCCATTTCAACGCACATTACCCTGATCTGATCGTAGCCGTTGCCGCCCGACACCGGGAACGTCCAACTTTCGCCAGGCAGACTTTTTGGGTAAAAAACAGGTATTCCCAAGCCAGGAATGTTCCAGTCATCTTGTTTTGATTCCCAGGTGTAAAAAAAAATCGGGTGGCGGGAAAAAAGGAATCCCCGGATCTGTTTCGCCAAGGAGCCCCCAGAAACAATCATCGAAAACCGCTGCCACATATTTCGATCCGAAAGAATAAAAGCGGGTGTCTCCAAAAATTTCAACCGAATCGTTATAATACAAACGCAACGTATCGCCGGCTCGCCACCATGTTTTTTGGTGGAGTGGGAATAGGTCCCATGCATTTTGGGCTGTTGATGAGATGGACACAAAGAAAAAAAGAATGAAGCATGCGTTTTTCATAACAGGTTATTTTTCGTTTTAGAGCAGAATTTTACCCAAAATTGAAACAATACCCTGAATTCAATTGTAGCCGGCTGGCAATTGTGCTTTTTAAGAGAAAGAAAGAGGGTGTCCGGTTCACCATTTGCATTTCCCCAACAACTTACGAAAAATATATCTTTGCCGCCGCTCTCAAACAACCAAGGCAATAACAGTGCATAATTTACAAGATATCCACACAGGCACACCGTCCACCGTCCACCGTCCGTCATGGATAAACAACTCGAAATACTCCGCAACAAACTCGCCGAGGCCAAACTTGGCGGCGGCCAGGCCCGTATCGATGCCCAGCACAAAAAGGGCAAGCTTACCGCCCGCGAACGGATCCATTTTCTACTCGATGAAGATTCCTTCGAAGAGATCGGCGCCCTGGTGATGCATCGCAGCCATGACTTCGGCATGGCTGAACAACAATTTCCCGGCGACGGGGTGGTTACCGGCTATGGTACCATTGGCGGTCGGCTGGTGTACGTTTTTTCCCAGGATTTTACCGTGTTTGGGGGCTCCCTGTCTGAAACGCACGCGGAAAAAATCTGCAAGGTCATGGACCTGGCCGTTAAAAACGGGGCGCCTTTGATCGGACTCAACGACTCGGGTGGCGCGCGTATACAGGAAGGGGTGAATTCGCTGGGCGGCTATGCCGACATTTTTTTCCGGAACGTGCAATCGAGCGGCGTGGTACCGCAAATATCGGCCATCATGGGCCCTTGTGCCGGCGGGGCAGTGTACAGCCCTGCCATGACTGATTTTATTGTCATGGTAGACGGCACCTCGTACATGTTCGTGACGGGCCCGAACGTGGTAAAAACCGTAACCAACGAAGAGGTAAGCAGCGAAGAACTGGGTGGCGCCGGCACGCATGCGTCCAAATCGGGCGTCACGCACCTGGTGGCAGCCAACGATGTGGATTGTATTTACAAAATAAAACGCCTGCTGAGCTACATTCCCCAGAATTGCGAAGACAAGGTTCCGAACCTTCCCTATACCCTTGGCGATGAATACCGCGAGGAGTTGAATTCGATCGTTCCGGAAAATCCCAACCACCCCTATGATATCAAAGCGGTGATCGCCGGCATCGCTGACCGGGATACATTCTTTGAAATTCACGAAAACTATGCGGAGAACATCGTAGTCGGGTTTGCCCGGCTGGCCGGTCGAAGTATCGGGATCGTGGCGAATCAACCGATGAGCCTTGCCGGTGTGCTGGATGTCAACTCGTCAAAAAAAGGCGCCCGTTTCGTGCGTTTTTGCGACTGCTTCAACATTCCGCTGCTGGTGCTCGAAGACGTACCCGGCTTCCTGCCCGGCACCGACCAGGAATGGAACGCCATCATCACCAACGGCGCCAAACTCTTATACGCCTTTTCGGAAGCAACCGTGCCGCGTGTGACGGTCATCACCCGGAAAGCCTACGGTGGCGCCTACGACGTGATGAATTCCAAACATATCGGCGCCGACATGAATTTCGCCTGGCCCAGCGCCGAAATCGCGGTGATGGGCGCCAAAGGCGCTTCGGAGATCATCTTTAAAAAGGAAATTGAAGCTGCCGCCGATCCCCACGCAAAATTGTTGGAAAAAGAACGAGAATACGCCGAAACCTTTGCCAATCCCTACCGGGCCGCTGCCCGCGGGTTCATTGACGAGGTTATCCACCCCGCGGAAACCCGGCGGAAACTGATCAAGGCATTCGCCATGCTGGAACACAAGTCGGTAGCGCGTCCCAAACGAAAACACGGCAATATACCCCTTTAGTCATCCGGCAGGCTAACTTCAAACTTCAAACGCTTCGTAGTGCATACCCTGGTTTTTGCTACCAACAACTCAAACAAGGCCCGCGAAATTGAAGAAATTCTCGGCGGCGCTTACCGCATTTTAACCCTTAAAGACATTGATTGTCAGGAGGATATTGAAGAAACGGAAAACTCGCTGGAGGGCAATGCCCTGTTAAAGGCACGATACGTCAAGGAAAAATACGGCTACGACTGTTTTTCGGAAGACACCGGTCTCGAAGTGAAGGCATTAAATGGCGCTCCAGGGGTACACACCGCGCGATATGCCGGCGAAAGCAGAAACCCGGAAGAAAACATCGCTCTTCTGCTGAAAAACCTGGAAAATAAATCAGACAGAAGCGCCCGATTCCGTACGGTCGTCGCCCTTATCATGGATGGCCGGGAAACTGTTTTGGAAGGCATTTGCCCCGGCCAAATCGCGCCAGCCAAACGCGGCTCCAACGGTTGGGGTTACGACCCTGTATTTATTCCCGAAGGATACGATCAAACCTTTGCCGAACTCGGTCCCGAAGTAAAAAACCGCGTCAGTCACCGCGCCAAAGCCACAGAAAAACTCCGCCAATTTCTAACTCATAACTCATAACTCATAACTCTCAATCCCGCTCCTCCAGCTTCCTGTTAGCCTGCGCGTCGATCACGCCATCCGATTTTTTAAACAGTTCCAACACGGCTTTCTCCTCCAGTTCCCTGGGATCGTAACCTACCAGCCATATATTTTCGGTAGAAATCCGGCGCACCAGGATGAACCGGTAGCCCGTAAACTGCCGCACCCAGTTGCCGGCGTTGATTTCCGGCTGTAGTTTGACAATGACTTCCCGACGGCGCTCTGCCGGGATTTCGTTGGGGTTTACCCCGCGTGAAACCTGGAAGCCGTGTTTTTCAGCCAGGTCTTTGATCAGATTTTCCAATTCCAGCAACGGGGCTGGCCGGTCAATGGATCCGGTAACGCTTTTGGGTTGGGTGTCGCGGTATGCCGTCAGGGTGACAAACGGGGCGTCAGCTACCTGCGTTTCAATCCGGTCGGGGTATTGCCAAAGATTCACCTGACGGACTTTCTCCCGCAATCCGGCCATTTCGGTCTTGTTCAGTTGAAAGGAATCCAGCCCTATTTTTTCGGCAAAGCGGATACCTTCATATTCCACCAGCCCGCTGTTTCGCACCGTGAGCCGGAAAACAGGGCAAAAGCCGAAGCAGGCGCCGGATTTGAGTTCGATAAAAGGCGCACGTGCTAACACGGCCTTCTGGCCGGTTTTACAGGAAAAATGGGTGGCCAGCAGGAGCAAAAAACAAAACCGTATCATTTTGGAATGGATAAAATGAAAAAAAGTTGAAGGTAAAAGTCGAAAGATTTTCCGTCTTTTTGCGCTGATATTTAAAGGAACGAAATTATGGATATTGCCAAAATACCCTCTCCCTGTTTTGTGCTCGACGAAGCCTTGCTCCGCCGCAATTTGCGGCTTATTGATCGTGTACAAAAAGAAGCCGGCGTCCAGATCATCCTGGCCTTCAAAGGTTTCGCCATGTGGAGCGCATTTCCCATTGTACGCGAATACATGGGCGGCGCTACCGCGTCTTCGCTAAGCGAAGCGCGGCTTTGTTTTGAAGAAATGAAAGTAAAGGCGCATACGTATTCCGTGGCCTACCTGCCCCGCGAATTCGGGCAAATAATGAAATTTTCAAGCCATATCACTTTCAATTCGATCGGGCAATACCGGCGCTACCAAAAACGGGTGGCCCGTCATACTCCGAAGATCAGCATGGGCATTCGTGTCAATCCGGGCTGGTCGCCGGTGGGCACGGCATTGTACAATCCGGCCTCGCCCGGCTCACGATTGGGCGAAGTGGCCGAAAACTTTAAAGGCCGTTTGCCGGAAGGCGTGGAGGGGTTGCATTTTCACACCCTGTGTGAAAGCACGAGTTACGACCTGGAAAAAACTCTCGTTTATTTTGAAAAGGACTTCGGCGCCTTCCTGCCACACCTGAAATGGGTAAACTTTGGTGGCGGCCACCTGATGACCCGAAATGGATACGACTTGGAGCACCTGATTGGCGTATTGCGCAGTTTCAGAAGCCGCTATCCGCACTTGCAGGTCATCCTGGAACCGGGAAGCGCCATCGCCTGGGAAACCGGGGTTTTGGTGTCGACAGTATTGGATATTGTGCAAAACAAAGGCGTAAAAACAGCCATTCTCGATGTGTCCTTCACGGCGCACATGCCCGATACGCTGGAAATGCCGTACCGCCCCCGCGTACAGGATGCCCACGCCGAGCCGGCGCCAGGAGAAAAAAACCTATACCGGCTGGGCGGCGTCAGTTGTCTGAGCGGCGACTTTATGACAGAGTATGCCTTTAAAAAGCCCCTGAAACCGGGGCAAAAGATCGTATTTGAGGACATGATCCACTACACCATGGTCAAAACCACCACATTTAATGGTGTAACACACCCCTCTATCGCCATCTGGCGGGAAGATGGGCGGCTCGACATAGTGCGGAAATTCGGCTACCGCGATTATAAAATGCGCCTGTCCTGATCAGCCGGCAAAAATGAAATACATCAAAATCATCAATGCCAGGGTGGCAATGACCAGGATAGTCAGAAACTTGCGCATCTCTTCACGGTCTTTGACAGAGCTGCTCCGCTGCCGGGATATTTTTTGCTTCGCCATAAACTATTGAATTGTAAATATTTATCAAAAAGTTGGTTTTTACTCAATAAATCAACTCAGTCCTTGTTCCCGGAAAATCCGGTTTAGCCAGCGCAACAGGAGGAAAAGGGCGGCTGCCGCCAGGGTCAACAGTACAAAATTCACCCAGAAAAAATCCGCTTTGTTGTCGTAACGATCCCACATGGTGGCCAGTACGCCGCTGAGTTTGTTGCCCAGCGAGGTGGCCAATTGCCATCCGCCCATCATCAACCCGACAATATGGGGTGGCGCCATTTTCGACACCATCGATAAGCCCATGGGACTAAGACACAGTTCACCCACCGTGATCACGCCGTAAGCGCCGATCAGCCACCAGGCCGAGGCTTTTTCGGCGCCGTTGTGGCAGAAATATACCGCGGCCACCGTCACTAAAGTGGAGAGCGCCGAAACCACCAGTCCCCACCCTATTTTAGCAGGCGTGGTGGGTTCCTTTCCTCGCCGGCGCAACCAGCTGAAGAAGATAATGACCAGGGGCGTAAGCACCACCACAAAAAAGGGATTAACCGACTGGAAAATTTCCGTGGAGATCAGGGAGGCGCTGGAGCCTTTTGGAGGGCGTTCCGATTCGGGTATGTTCAGGAAATAAGGATCAACATTGGCTTCTTTTACAATATTACCTTCCGCATCGCGCGTGGTACGGAACTGTGAATCATATTTAGGCACCAGGGACGTATCATTTTTCACTTCCTGCGCCATATTGATGGCCCTGGCCGGCGCGGCCACCCATTCCGGCAGGGTTCGGTCGGTGTAAAACTCGGCCCATGTGGTGAGCGCCGTACCGTTTTGTTTAAATACCGCCCAGAATACGATTACCACGGCGTAAATAGCCAGCAGCGATTTGATACGGGGTTTATCCTCCGCTTTCGCTTTCCATAGTATCCACAGGTAGAAACCGATTACCGGCATGCTGCCAAAAACAAATGCGTCGGTGGAATCGGTTCCGAACACGTTGCCCGGAATCATCCAGCCGGCAATACCCGTCACGATGGCAGGCAATAGCACGGAGGACAACATCCGGCCCACGCCCATCTCGCCCGCGGCACTTTCTTTCCGGACATCGGCATGCCGGTAGTGTTTCATACCCACCAGGAACACGATGACGCCTATAAACATGCCGACGCCTGCCGCTGCAAAAGCCGCCCCCCATCCGATATTGTGCCGCAACCAGGCGGCGAAAAAATTGCAGACGAAGGCGCCGATATTGATGCCCATGTAAAAAATGTTGTATCCCGTGTCTTTAAGGCTTTTATACCGTTCCTCGTTGTACAGGTTGCCCAGCAATACGGAGATGTTTGGTTTAAAAAAACCATTGCCCAGTATCATCACACCCAAGGCGCTGTAAAACGCAACCGGACTATCCGGGATCGCCAGCATGAGATAGCCAATCCCCATCAGCACTCCTCCGAGTATGATGCTGCGCCGAAATCCGAGCAGCTTGTCGGCCAGGAGCCCGCCGATAAAAGGCGTTAAATAAACCAGGGCGATGAAGGTGCCGAAAATGTCAGAAGCCACGTCGCGATCTAAAGCCATGCCGCCGTGTTGCGCATCCGTCATGTAAAGCATGAAGATGCCGATCATCAGGTAGTATCCGAAACGTTCCCACATTTCGGTAAAAAACAGAAAAGGCAGGCCGGAAGGGTGATTGCGCATAATTAAAGAGGCGTTTTGTGTGAGAAACAACACCGGCAAAAATAGGCTGCCGGAATTATATCTTTGCCCCTCTTTTTTAAACAGCAGAAACAGGGTCAAACATCTATGTGGAAAAAATCGCTTCTTTTCATATTTATATTCCTCGCCGGAATGGCCTTTCAGGCAATAGCTCAGCAGCCCACCGGCAAACAGGAACCGGCTTCACCGGGCCCGCCGGCAGTTCCGGAAGCCATACCGACCAAAGACAGCGTGCTGGTCACAGTAGTGCTAAAGCACCAGCAAAACAAAAACCTGCAGGAAATCCGTCGCGTATTGGAAGCGCAGGGATTCTGGGACATGTTCCCGCCCGAAGATTCACGGGTGGTTTCCTGGACGCTTGCCATGGGGCTCGGTCATGTTATTGTATTGCAGTTGCCCGCCAACGCCATTCGCCGGCTCAACCTGGCCATCGAAAACGGCGCCTGGGGCGCCTATGATACGGAAATTTATCTTTCCTACGACTATCAATCCATCTGGCGCGAGTACATTGAAAAAAGAGAGGAGGCCCGGGATGACCGGAATTAGTTGATTGAGTGATAAGCAATCAACGATTGATATTTTATCGGATCTTCAACAAGCGCTCCGCGCAGCGACTTTGGCATCGCTCCCGTAACGGCCCAATGACGACCCAATGACGATTAATGACGATTAATGACCCAATGACGCAATGACGCACAATCCTACAAGTCGAAATTGGGCGACAACTGCTCAACATCCCGTGCGTAAAACTCATTGATCACCCGCACCACGTCCTCCGGATCATCGACGATGTGCATCAGGTCGAGATCTTCCGGATTAATGTTGTGATGGCGATTCAGCATCACATCCACGATCCAGGCCCGGAGGCCTTCCCAAAATTCGGAGCCGACCAGAACGATAGGTACCGGTGTGATCTTTTTTGTCTGTACCAGGGTGAGCACTTCAAATATTTCATCGAGGGTACCGAAACCGCCGGGCATGACCACGAACCCCTGGGCGTATTTTACAAACATGACCTTGCGCACAAAAAAATAGCGGTGCTTCAGGTTCAGCGCCGGCGCGATAAAGGGGTTATGACTTTGCTCAAACGGCAGGTCGATATTCAGGCCCACCGAGGTGCCGTTTTTCATCCAGGCGCCCTTGTTACCGGCTTCCATGATGCCGGGGCCGCCACCGGTAATAATACCGTAGCCTTCTTCGCTCAGGCGGGTGGCAATTTTAGTGGCCAGATCGTAGTAAAAAGTGCCCGCTTTGGTTCGGGCGGAACCGAAAATGGAGATACAGGGTCCTACTCTGTTCAGCACCTCAAAACTTTCGACAAATTCGGCCATTACCTTGAACATCGTCCAGGCATTTTCGCCCCGGAGTTTGTTCCATTTTTTCATTTTTCCAGGGGTTTCGGTTCCGTTACCAGGGTTTATTGCTCCGTTGGCGTCCGTTTCTTTCACAAAATTTTCCATATCAATTCTTGATTAAGGTTAAGGATAAAAAAGCCCGCCGGGGGAACGGCGGGCTTCTGTATAACAGGCGAACGGCAAAGTTTTCATTAAAAATACGGGAAAATCAAATTTTTTCTGCCCAAACTGTCCTGCCGCCTACACTTCACTCCCCGATTTCAGCATTTCGGTCATCTTAAATTTCTCTATATCAATAGCCCCGACACCTTTGGCGCCAAAACAAGCGGTCCAGCCATGCGCGCCTTACACACATTCCTCTTTCTTTTTGTATTGGTCTCAAATACTTCTGCCCAAACCACGCTGGACGGCTATGTGCTTTCCTCCCGGGGCGATACGCTCACCGGCGCCAACATCTGGATTGCCGGCACTTTTGATGGGGCAACGACCGATCTGAACGGACATTTCCAATTCCGGACGGATGTCTTTGGTCCCCAAACCCTGCTCATCACTTGTCTTGGCTACGATACTTTCCGGCAGGAGTTGAACCTTGCCGCCGGAATGCTGACCCTGCATCCCCGGTTGAAAGAAAACAGCGCCGCCCTGCGGGAGGTAGTGATCTCGGCAGGCTCCTTTGAGGCTGCCAGCGACCGGCGGCGGGCCGTCATCCTGAACTCCATCGACATCGCACTCACCGCGAGCGCCACCGCGGATATTGCCGGAGCCATTGCAACCCTGCCCGGAACTACGCGCAACGGCGAATCGGGACAAATCCTCGTACGCGGCGGCGCGGCGCACGAAACCCGTACCTTCATAGACGGCTTGTACGTACAAAATCCTTACAACAGTTCGGTGCCCAATGTGCCGGCACGCAACCGATTTTCGCCCTTTTTATTTAAAGGAACGCAATTCTCAACGGGCGGTTATTCCGCTGAATACGGTCAGGCCCTTTCCGCCGCGCTGATCCTGAATACCGAAGACCTGGCCCCGCAAACAATGACGGGGCTCTCTTTGATGTCGGTAGGTCCGGGGCTAGCGCATACGAAACGCTGGGAACGGGGTTCGCTGGCAGTGTCCGGTAGCTATACCAACCTCGCGCCCTATTTTGCCCTGGTAAAACAAAACATCGACTGGATCAAAGCGCCGCAATCCGGCGGCGGAGAACTCATATTCCGGCAAAAAACGGCTTCGGACGGGATTTTTAAGTTATACAGCTCGGTCAACCGCTCCTGGATGCAGATGCAGTATCCCGATCCTTTCGACCCTGAAAATACCAGTCCGCTGCGACTGCAGGGCGACAACATTTACACCAATGTCTCTTACCGGGGAATTTTAAACGAAAAATGGGCTCTTTTTGCCGGGGGCGCTTACACGTTCAACCGCGACCAGGTGGAAACGGACTTTGATCATGATCAAAAACAACAATCCGGTCAGGCGCGGTTCACGCTGTCCCGGCCGCTGGGCGAATACCTGAAAATAAAATTTGGCGCCGAGTATTTACAGGGGCGCTACGATGAATGGTATCAGACGTCCGGTAGCCCGGGAATACGGTCTTTGCGCAATGAACGGTTTAGCGCCGGTTTTGCCGAAACGGATATTTACTTTTCTAAAAAATTCGTGGCGCGCCTGGGTTTACGCGGCGAACACTCTGCCCTGATCAATCGCGCCAACCTGGCCCCGCGCTTGTCTGCCGCTTATGTTTTGGGCAAGGACGAACAAATCGCTTTCGCCGCCGGGCGGTTTTACCAAACGCCGGATTATGAACTGTTGCGGTATAATACCGATCTGCCCTTCGAACAGGCAACGCATTATATGATCAATTATCAGCGGATACGGGAGGGGTTTACGTTTCGGGTGGAGGCGTATTATAAAAAATATGATGATTTGGTGAAGTTTACGCCGACTGACAGTCGGCGTTACCCTGGTGGCAGCGGCTACGCCCGCGGCATCGACGTGTTTTTCCGCGACCGCAAAACCATCAGGAACGGCGATTACTGGATTTCATACTCTTTTCTGGATACCAAACGCGATTACCGCGATTTCCCGGAATCCGCCGTGCCGGCTTTCGCGGCAACGCATAACGCTTCATGGGTGTACAAACAGTGGTTTCCGAAACTCAACATGGCTTTCGGCGCTACTTATGCTTTCCAGTCGCCCCGACCCTATCACGACCCGAACCAGCCCGGTTTCAACCAGGGCCGGACGCCGGCTTACCACGACCTGAGCATCAATGCCAGTTATCTGACCAACCTGTGGGGAAACTTCACGATTTTATACGTATCTGCCACTAATCTGCCCGGATTCAAGCAAGTTTACGGCTACCAGTACGGCACAGAACCCGGCCCCGACGGGCTATTCCCCGCCCGGGCGATCTCGCCGCCGGCCAAGCGATTTTTGTTCGTGGGGTTGTTTATCAATTTCGGGCAGAAATACCGGGTGGAGGAGACAACAACAGATGATTTGTAGGGTTTAGTTGCATTTCACTCCCCCGTTTCGACACTTCACGCATAAGTATTTTTTATCTCTTACGCTCGGGATAACCTTTGTCGTAACAATTCACTCAACAGCAATTTGTTACGCTATGAAATCTTACCTTTTCCTGATTGTCGCTACCCTGATTACCACCTTCCTTAACGCCCAGAATACCCAATACACTTCTGCCATGACCAAAGCCGTGGCCGAGATCGACAGCGCCGGGACTCCGGCGGATTACCAGGCCGCGGCCAATACCTTTTCCCGGATCGCGCAAGCCGAACCCAAAGAATGGCTGCCGCTGTATTACGCCGCTTACAGCCACCTGAACCATGCCTTCCCGATGTTCCGGGAAGATGCCGCCAAAGCCCTGCAAACGCTTGACCTGGCCCAGGCTGCGCTCGATAAAGCCAAAGCGCTGGCGCCCGGCGAATCGGACCTGGCCGTGTTGCAGGCCTACCTCT
>JAKLJF010000420.1 GCA_023151335.1 Thermoanaerobaculia bacterium
CCGTCTTGTTTACCAGGCAGTTTTTGCATACGAGGAGCAATGCGCCCCGCCTGCACCGCTTCTCGGCGGTATTTCTGGTCGTCGCGGCGCTGATCACAGCCCTGTTGTTTTCTCCCTTTAAGATCGAAGCCCTGATGCTCGCCCAGGGAGGCATTATGCTGATGGCCTTGTATTTCCTGGTCACCGGCGTGGCGGCCTGGCGCTCAGGGTTCGAGCCCGCAAAATATTACCTTATAGCTTGGATCTTCCTGATCCTCGGTTTTGTCGCAGCCATTCTGGAGTCGCTTAATATTCTGCCGGTGATGTATTACATCAATTCCATGCAAATCGGCTCGGCGATCGAGGTGACCTTATTGTCTTTTGCCCTGGCATACAAGATCAACTTATACAAAAAACAACGCGAAGAGGCCCAACTGGCCGCCCTGGCCGCGGAAAAAGAAAAAAGCGAACTGATCCAGCGGCAAAACGTGCTGCTGGAAGAAAAAGTGGAAGAACGGACCAGCGAGTTGAAACGGACGCTGGAGTTGGTGGAGCGGGAAAAAGAAAAGTCGGACCGCCTGTTGCTCAACATCCTGCCGTACGCCACGGCGCAGGAGCTCAAGGAAACGGGCAAATTCACGCCCCACTCCTACAACTCGGTAAGCGTCATGTTTGCCGACGTGAAAGGCTTCACGCACATCGCCGAATTGTTATCAGCCGAAGAACTCGTCACCGAGCTGGACAAAATCTTCAAGGGCCTGGACGAGATCGTCAAGCGGTACGGTCTGGAAAAGATCAAAACCATCGGCGATGCCTACATGGCTGCCGGCGGCCTGCCCGTGGAGAACTCCTCCCACCCCATCGACACCATCCGGGCGGCGTTCGACATACAGGAGTTCATGCGCCGGAACCCCATCGAAAAAGGCGGCCAACTGTGGCAACTTCGCGTGGGTATCCATACTGGCCCCGTCACGGCCGGCGTGGTGGGCAAGGACAAGTTCGCCTACGATATCTGGGGCGACGCGGTGAACGTGGCCGCCCGCATGGAGAGCAACAGCGAACCGGGGCGGATCAATATTTCGGAATCCACCTATAGCCTGGTAAAACCGCACGTCAAGTGTGTGCCGCGGGGGCAGCTCCAGGTGAAAAACCACGGAAAAGTGGAGATGTACTTTGTGGATGCCATATACTAAAACCTGCCCCGCCTCAAACACGGGCCCCTCCTGCGTCAATTGCCGGAAAACTGCGCGCGGCGATCAGCGGAAACGAATTACACGGCTTTGCCCCGA
Source organism: Thermoanaerobaculia bacterium (assembly GCA_023151335.1). Taxonomy (GTDB): domain Bacteria; phylum Bacteroidota; class Bacteroidia; order Chitinophagales; family Saprospiraceae; genus M3007. The sequence continues at coordinate 1,269 of JAKLJF010000420.1, forward strand.
ACCCACGCGCTCCCCTGTTTCCGGTATTTCCGGCGTTAAAATCCGCCGGGCAAGGGCCTGCAAGTATACATTTGCCGTACTTTTCCCGCCGTTTTTTTCCAAATATCAGCCATTTACGAAAAAAACGGTTGCCGGCGGCTTTTGCCATCCCTGGCGGCAAAGGCGTTCGCGGCATCCCTTAACCTGATTTGGAGCGGATTTTGCGGCACGGAACGCATACCCTTTTTGGTTTAATCGTTTGCGTCACCCTCGGCTGTTTTTTTACGATGAGATTAATCCTGTTTTTTTGCCTTCTGGTTTTTACCCCCATGACATTGCACGCCCAGGCCACCTGGGAGATCGGCCTGGCAGGCGGCGTCACGGCCTATGCCGGCGACGTAAATGCCAAACGTTTTTACGACCTGCAAAACAACGATATCGGCGCCGGTTTGCTCGTGCGGCGGCATTTCGGTCCGGTTTGGGCCATTCGTTTCAACTATCTGGGCGGACGTATTTCCGGCGACGAATCGCATTTCACCGAACCTTTCTGGCGCAAGGAACGAGCCTTTAATTTTACGACGACTTTTCACGAGGCCACCCTCCTGCTCGAATGGGACATTTTCGGCCGCCGCCGGCGCAACGGCTGGCGTTTCCGGAAAATTTTCAGTCCTTATCTTTTCGCCGGGGCGGGATACAATTATTTCCAGGCAAAAACGGACTACAACGATTTCCCTGAACAAAATCCCAGCGTACCCGAAGGCCGCATCCTGACCGATAAAAACCGCGCGTCCGATCCGCCCGTACCGGTGCTCCACCTCGGCGGCGGATTCAAATGGGACATCAGCCGCTACTGGCTCATCGGCTTTGAGGTGGGTTTCCGGCCCGCTTTTACCGACTTGCTCGACGGCGTGGCCGTATCCGGCAAACCCGACGGCCGCGACTGGTATGCCTTCGGCGGCATCACCCTTTCGCACCGCATCCGCGAAGTGGACAGCGACCGCGACTGGATACCCAACCGCAAGGACAAATGCCCCCTGGCGCCCGGCTTCCGCGCCATGAAAGGCTGCCCCGACGCCGACAACGACCGCATCACCGACGCCGAAGACGATTGTCCCTTCGTGTCCGGCGTGCCTTCCGCCCGCGGCTGTCCCGACGAAGACGGCGATGGCACACAGGACAGCCTCGATCTTTGCCTGGGTTTGGTAGGCCTGCTGACCCAATGCGGCTGCCCCGATACCGACAACGACGGCCTGCCCGATATCGAAGACGCCTGCCCCCGCGATTCCGGCGTAGTGTTCCTGTTCGGCTGCCCCGACCGCGACGGCGATGGCCTGGCCGACCGGGAAGACGAATGCCCGGGTCTGCACGGCCCCTTCTCCACAGGAGGTTGCCCCGATGCTGATGGAGACGGCTTGGCTGATGCGGTGGATTTTTGCCCGGAGAAAGCCGGTCTGATCCAGTTCCTCGGCTGCCCCGATACCGACGGCGACGGTATTGAAGACACCCTCGACCGCTGCCCGGCGGTAAAAGGTCTGGCCCGATTCGACGGTTGCCCCGATACCGACAACGACGGCATCACCGATTCGCTCGACCGCTGCCCGGCGGTAAAAGGCCTTGCCACATTCGGCGGCTGCCCCGACTCCGACGGCGACGGCATCGAGGACGCGCTCGACAAATGCCCTTACGCCATCGGCACGGAAGCCAACAAGGGCTGCCCGGAACTGAAAAAAGCCGTGCGGCAACAAATCGCCAAAGCCGTAAAAAATATCCAGTTTGAAACCGGTTCCGATCAGCTCACAACCAAATCGTTGCCGGTCATTGAACAACTGGCCGAAATCCTGAAGGGTTATCCGAACTACAAGGTCGATATCGCCGGCCATACCGACAGCCAGGGCGCCGACAAAAAGAATCTGGCCCTGTCGGAACGACGGGCCAACCGTTGCATGGAAAAACTGATCGAACTGGGCATCGAAGCCGAACGGCTGACGGCCAAAGGTTTCGGCGAACGCAAACCGATCGCGACGAATAAGACAGCTGCCGGGAAAGCAAAGAACAGGCGGGTGGAGTTCGGGTTGGTAAGGATGTACTAAAAAAAGGTTTAACGGGTTTAACGGGTTGAGCGGGTTTAACGGGTTTAACGGGTTGAGCGGGTTTAACGGGTTGAGCGGGTTTAACGGGTTTAACGGGTTGAGCGGGTTCGGAAATTGAGGTATGTATGGACTGTTTATTCAGCCGAATTTCTGTGGAGTTTAACCGGTTGCCGCCCCGCTTTTTTCTCCGCTTGCCGTCTTTTCGCCTCCAGCCTCGCGGCTTTTACCTCGGGCGGCACCGGCGCTTTTTTGCGCTTTTTAGGCTTGATCAGGGCTTTTTCGATGAGCCGCAGCAGTTTTTGCATGGCTTTTTCCTTGTTGGCCAGTTGGGAGCGTTCGGTTTGGTTGGTAACCGCCAGGATACCTTCGGCGGAGATTTTACCGGCCAGTTTCTCCAGCAGGTATTCTTTTTCCTCTTCCGTCAGGGCTACAGATGCCGCCACGTCGAAACGCGCCTCTACCTTCGTCTCCACTTTGTTGACGTTCTGGCCGCCCTTGCCGCCGGAACGGGAGCTGCGGTAGGAGAATTCTGATATGAGCCCTTCTTTGTCCATTATTTATCAATCTTCAGGTTAAACGCACCCCAAACCGTAAAAGTGCGTCCTTTAGTTCCTGACCTGCAATCCGTAATCCGCATTCCGCAATCCGTAATCCGCAATAAAAAACCCCCGCGGACTAACCGCGGAGGTCCAGCATTGTATCACTTAAAATACCGGCGCCGCTTTAGGCCAACCGGACATTTACTGCATTCATGCCTTTTTTGCCACGCGTAGTTTCGAACGTGACGGTGTCGCCGTCGCGGATTTCATCAACCAACCCGCTGACGTGAACGAAGATTTCCTCTTTGGTGGAAGAGTCTACAATAAAACCAAAACCTTTGGTCGAATTGAAGAATTTTACGGTACCACTGTGCATTGAAAAAAAATTTAAAAATTGACTTGGCAAAATGCCGGTGCAAAGATAATCCGCTTCTGCATGTCGCGCCATATTCCACAAAAAAATTTTAGACCAGCGTAGTACCTTTGCAGGCCCTGGCCAAATTTAATCTTAAAATGATATCCGCAGGGCAGGAACTTCAAAACTAAATTTGTGTGTTCCCCCTAAACCCTCTAAACCCCCTAAACCCTTGCGGTGCGACATAAAGTTTTAATGGATTTTTGCGACAAAAAGATATGAAATAACGTTCTTTGACATACAGTTAAAAAGTACCAAACCTATGGGACAGCCAAAACAAGCGGCCTTGCGGCTACAATTAATCCAAGAGAGGCGGTCAGAAGGGCTCACTTACAGCGAGTTATGTACGCGCCACGGGATTAGTTACAATACGGTCAGGAGCATATGTACCTCCTACGAATCAAAGGGTGAAGCCAGCCTTGTGCCCGATTATTCGGCCTGTGGCCGTCCAAAGGCCCCAATCTTCGAGAAGGGCTACCGACTGGTCCGGCTACTGAAGCACCTTCACCCCGGCTGGGGCGTGCCTTATATCACCACCCGCATCAGGGAGCGCTTCCCTCAACTGGCGCTATTGAGCGACAGGCAATACCAAAGGCGGCTGCGATCCGAGGCCTCGGAGGTTGCCATACCACCACCAAGACTGCCCAGGCAGCCATCCCCCGAAAGGCCCCGGCTGGCCAACGACGAGTGGCAGGTGGATGCCAACGAAAGGATTGGCCTGACAGACGGCAGTGAGGGCTGTTACCTCAACGTCACAGATAGGAAGAGCAATGCCTTGTTGAAGGCAAAGGCTTTTCCCCCTGGGACGTATATGTC
>JAKLJF010000421.1 GCA_023151335.1 Thermoanaerobaculia bacterium
CATTTGGCGCGGTCAACCGCCACCCGCTGGGTCGCGTGATCACTATTGCCTATTATTCGCTCATCAAGATCAGCGACTTCGCCGTCACGCCGGCCTCCTTTGCTCAATCGGCCCGCTGGCACGCCGTTTCCGAGGTGGAAGAACTGGCTTTCGATCACAACGAAATACTCAATACCTGCCTGAAGCGCCTGAAACACAAAGTGCGAACCGAGCCGGTGGGCTTCGAATTATTGCCCCCGAAGTTCACCCTCACCGAGCTGCAGCAGCTCTACGACGCGATATTAAACCTGCCGAAGAAACTGGATAAACGCAATTTCCGGAAGAAAATTCTGTCGATGAACCTGCTGGTCGAGTTGGAAGAAGTACAGGAAGGCGTGGCGCACCGCCCGGCCAAACTGTATCAGTTCGACCGGGAAAAGTATGAGCAGTTCGTGTCGGAAGGTTTTAGTTTCGATATTTAGCGCGTTTTGCGGGCCGCGTCCGCTTTGGGGCGCTCCAAAGGCTCACTTTGGGAACACGTATTGCCGCACATCCTCTTCCCGCACCGACTGGTCGCACAGGATCAGCAGACGTTCCACCACGTTGGCCAGTTCGCGGATGTTGCCGGTCCAGTTGTACTCCTGCAGGGCTCTGATCGCTTCGGGCGTGAAGGTTTTGGGCGGATGCCCGTAGTCGTCGCTGATGCGGCGGTTGAAGTGCTCGACGAGCAGGGGAATATCTTCGCGGCGTTCGTTGAGCGAGGGCACCCGCACGACGATCACGGCCAGGCGGTGATACAGGTCTTCGCGGAAACGGCCGGCATCAATTTCTTTGCGCAGGTCTTTGTTGGTGGCTGCCAATACGCGCACATCCACTTTGATTTCCTTGTTATCGCCCACGCGGGTGATCTTGCTTTCCTGCAGGGCGCGCAGCACTTTAGCCTGGGCGTCGAGGCTCATATCGCCGATCTCGTCGAGGAAAAGGGTGCCGCCGTCGGCCTGTTCAAATTTGCCGGGGCGGTCGGCGATGGCGCCGGTGAAAGAGCCTTTTTTATGGCCGAACAATTCGCTTTCAATGAGTTCGGCAGGTATAGCCGCGCAATTGACTTCCACAATGGGTCCGCTGGCGCGGTTGCTTTTTTCGTGTATCCAGCGGGCCACGAGTTCCTTGCCGGTGCCGTTCTGCCCGGTGATGAGCACGCGGCTTTCGGTAGGCGCCACTTTTTCAAGCATGCGTTTGATTTCGCCAATGGGCGCGCTTTCACCGATCATAGTGACGCCTTTGCTGCCGCTTTTCACCTGCTTCTGCAGTACGCGCGTGGTGGTCACCAGCTCGGCTTTTTCCATCGCATTGCGCACGGTGATGAGCATGCGGTTCAGATCCGGCGGTTTGGAAATAAAGTCGAAGGCGCCTTTTTTCACGGCTTCCACGGCAGTGTCGATGGTACCGTGGCCGCTGACCATGATGACCGGCGTTTCGGGACTCAGGATTTGCAGGCGTTCCAGCGCCTCGATGCCGTCCATTTTAGGCATCTTGATATCCATGATGACGACGTCATATTTTTCTTTTTGCACCTTGGCGACGCATTCGAGGCCGTCGGAGGCCTCTTCCACGTCGTACTGTTCAAATTCCAGGATTTCCCGCAGGGTGCGGCGGATGGGCATTTCGTCGTCTACGATTAAAATTTTGGCCATGCTTTGTTCTCGTAATTGGGTTGGTAAATTGAACTGACAAAGTAAGCGGGCTTTCCGCAATTTGCCAGCAGCCAATTACCTTTAAATTTTTTTTCTTCGCTTCTCCGGGTTTGATTTGCGTTTTACCTTTGAGCTAAAGTGACCTTACGACGGCTTCGGCGTCTTTGAGTACCCTCTCCCGGAACGGGAGTTTTATTCACTAAATAAACTCAAATTATGCGCTTATCCTTGTTATTGACATTCGTACTGGGTCTTACCGGTATTTCCGGCTCGTTTGCACAGTTATCGTTTGTGACGGAAATGAACAAGCAGATGTCCTTCGGCTCCCGCCCGGGCTTCAGCATCAGTTTTCCCAATACCGATCCGAAACTTGTGGACAATGTGTGGGCCGATTTTGTTAAAAATAACTTTAGGGGAAAACTAAAAAAAGGCAAAAAAGGGGAGAAATCAGCCATCGGCCTGCAATCCCCCAGCGTCAGCGCCGGAGAATTCAACCTGTATTCCAGCCTCGAAACCATTGGTGACGGCGCCCAACTGGATGTCTGGTTCGATGTCGGTTCGTTTTTTCTTAACCGGCGCGACGATCCCAACCGTACCAATGAAACCCGGGAAATGCTTACCCGATTCTACTACGAGGTTCGCCGGGCAGCCGTAGGCCAGGAGGTAAAAAGTGAAGAAACCCGCCTGAAAGAACTGGAACTCCGGCAGAAAAAACTGCAACGCGATAACGCCACCCTGCTCAAGGATATTGAAAACTACAAGGCCAAACTGAAAAAGGCCGAGGAAGACCTGATCCAAAACCAGAAAGACCAGGAATCGACCATTATCGACATCGAGAAACAACGCCAGAACGTGGAACAAGCCCGCTTAAGGCAGGGGAATGTGGAAAATGAACGACAGTAATTTCATTCATCATTCATCATTCATCATTCATCATTCATCATTGTTTAGAATGCGCAGCAAAATCGCCGGTATCGGCTACTACGTCCCGGAACGCGTCGTCACGAACGACGAACTGACCAAAGTGATGGATACCACAGACGAGTGGATTCAGGAACGCACCGGCATCAAAGAACGCCGTTACGGCCGCAAACACGAGGAAACCACGGCCACCATGGCCGCTATAGCCACCCGTACTGCCTGCGAACGCGCCGGCATCACGCCGGAGGATATCGATTTCATCGTTTTTGCCACGCTCAGCCCCGACTATTATTTCCCCGGCTGTGGGGTACTGATGCAACGCGAGCTGGGCATCACGCACAAAGAGGTGGGCGCCCTCGATATCCGCAATCAATGCAGCGGTTTTTTATACGCCTTGTCGGTAGCCGACCAGTTCGTTAAAACAGGAACGTACAAAAACGTGCTGGTCGTAGGCTCGGAAATGCACTCGATGGGGCTCGATTTTTCCACCCGCGGGCGCAATGTGACCGTTATTTTCGGCGATGGCGCAGGCGCTGCCGTCATCCAGCCATCCGACGACCCCGATCGCGGTATTCTTGCCACCAAACTGCACGCCGACGGCACCTACGCTGAAAAACTGGCTTTTATCAATCCCGGTTGTCACGGCGGCTATCATTTTAAAAAACTCGGGGAAGACGCCGATTTCGGCTATCCGCCCGCCAATACCTACGGTGAAATTTTCCTGACGCCGCACATGATGGAACACGGACAATATTACCCCAATATGGAGGGACAGTTCGTGTTCAAACTCGCCGTGCAGAAATTCCCGGAAGTGATCCGCGAAGCGCTTGATGCCGCGGGTCTGAAAACATCCGACATCAAGCTGCTCATTCCACACCAGGCTAACCTGCGGATCAGCCAGTTCGTACAGCGCCAGCTCGGTTTGAGCGACGATCAGGTGTGGAACAACATCCAGCGCTTCGGCAACACCACCGCGGCCTCGGTGCCCATTGCCCTGTGCGAAGCCTGGGAAGCCGGCAAAGTGAAAGACGGCGACCTGGTGTGCCTGGCCGCTTTCGGATCGGGATTTACCTGGGCCTCGGCGCTGATCCGGTGGTAGCGTTTGTAGTTTGAAGTAGTTACGCGGGGCTTGATTTTAAGGAGGTGCAGAAAAACATGCGACATCCCAAGTTTTAAAAACACTCAGGGAACTTCCGCGCTCAGCATCGTGTTTGGCCCCCTCGTATGGCAAGGACAGATCTGCGCAGCAAAGACCTGCGTAAAATCGGATACGAAGACGGGCCGGCGATCAGCCAGGCGCTGGAGGTCGTGCAGCGGCACTATAAACGTTTGTCCAGGGACAAAGCGCTGGACCTCCTGCGCGAGGTGTTCTCCAATCCGCAATCTTTTTTCGACGATGTTCATCTGGGTAAACTCGCCCGCCTGCTGGCGCCAGCGCCAAAAGTGGAAACCGGGTTGAGCGGCGATAAGCCTTCTTTCGCCGTTTTTGGCGCCGAACATATCGGCCAGGAGGCTTTCCACCAAATGTATATGGCCATGAAACTGCCCGTCAGCGTGGCCGGGGCGCTCATGCCCGACGCGCACAGCGGATACGGCCTGCCTATCGGCGGCGTACTGGCTACCGACAACGCCGTCATCCCCTACGGCGTGGGTGTGGATATCGGCTGCCGGATGTGCCTTAGCGTGTTCGACCTGCCGGGCGACGTAACCGAAAAAGAGCGTTCGCGGTTGGAAAAAATATTGCTGGATAACACGGTGTTCGGCACGGGTGGCGAGTTTTCCAAAAACAAATGGCAGGATCACGCCGTACTGGAACGCCCGGAATTCGGCGAACTGCCCACCGTGAAAAACCTCCATCGCAAAGCCTTCCTGCAATTGGGTACTTCCGGCTCCGGTAATCACTTTGTCGAGTTCGGCATCGTGGAACTTTCGAAACGGCATCCGGTATTGCCGCTGCCGCCGGGCCGGTACCTGGCTTTGCTTTCGCACTCCGGCTCGCGGGCTTTGGGCGCTGAAATCGCCGGCTACTTCACCCGCCTGGCTATGAAACTATCGCATCTGCCCGACAAGGCCCGGCACCTGGCCTGGCTCGCCCTCGACACCGACGCCGGCCGCGAATACTGGTCGGCCATGAACCTGGCCGGCGATTACGCCACGGCTTGTCACGATTTGATCCATGCCCGCATCGCTAAAGCGTTGGGCCGCCTGCCGGCCACAAGGGTGGAAAACCACCACAATTTTGCCTGGAAAGAAATCCATCAGGGCCGCGAACTGATCGTGCATCGCAAGGGCGCTACCCCTGCAGGTCCACACGTGGCCGGTATCATTCCCGGCTCTATGACCGCGCCCGGCTACGTGGTGGTGGGTTTGGGCGAAAGTACGTCCCTCCATTCCGCCTCGCACGGCGCCGGCCGCCTGCTCACCCGCGGCGATGCCAAACGCACCATCACCCCAAAAATGGTGCGCGAAACCCTGGCCGAAGCAGGCGTCACCCTCATTGGCGGCGGCG
>JAKLJF010000422.1 GCA_023151335.1 Thermoanaerobaculia bacterium
GCGGTGACGAACAGTTCGTCGTCTTCCACGGCGATATGGTCGAGCAGGTCGTCGGCGTACGCTTCGAGCAGTTGCTGGGCCTTGGGCCGGTCGCCGCCGTTGCCGAGGAGCGATTCTATTTCTCGGATGGTTTCCCGGAACATTTCGTGGTGGTTTTCCAGTTCGTCGAGGATGTCGTCGAGCCGGAAATCGGGATGGTTGCGCAGTTCCCGGAAGAGCACGGCCTCCTCTTTGTGGTGGTGGTATTGGTCGGCGTATTCGCGGAAGAAGCCGAGCAGGCGGCGCGCGGCCTCGTCGTAGCCGGCGGGGTCGGTTTCCCAGGCGCCCCGGAGCGGGACGATCTGGCGCTGCGCGGCACTGATCACCCGGTGTTCCTGCATCAGTGTTTGAATCGGATCGTTGTTGCTCATGGTGGTATGGTTCGGATCAATAAAAGAGCGGCTGCCGCGTGTGGAGGCCGTTTGTCCCGGCATCGTCAGCCCAGTTCGTCGAAGCTTTGCCGGAGGAATACGCCGATCATTTCTTTGCGGTACAGGCGCGGATAGGTGTCATTGTCTATGATACGGGCTTTTTTGACCGTTTTGGCGATAAGTTCGCGCGGGTCGTCGCCGGCGGTTCCGGTCACGAGGATGGGGCGCGGGTCGACACCGCCGAGCGCGATGCGGATGCCGCCGTGCCGGTCAGTGGTGACGGCGCTGGTGAGGGAACTGAACTCCAGGGATTTGCGGCGGCGCAATTTTCTGAACGCCGAACGGAAGCCCCGGCCGCGCGGCACTTCGACGGTGTGGAGCACAGCGGTGGGGTCGAGCCGGCGCGGTTGCACGCCGTCGCCGGTGTACAGGTCTTCCAGCGCGACGGCATGCTCGCCGTTTTTATCGGCCAGGCGCACCGAGGCGCCGAGACTGATGAGGGCCACGGCCAAGTCGGATACGAATTTGGAGAAACAACCGCCTTTACCGCCGGTGGCGATGCAGATATCGCCGTTGCATTTGAGGCAATACCCCACGGCTTCCCGCCACCATTCGCTCTGGTTGTAGAAAATGCAGCGGTTTTCGCACAGCAGGTTGCCCGCGAGCGTGGCCGTGCGGCGGATGACGGGTGTGGCGACGGCCCGTGCCGCTTCCACGAGCAGGGGCGCTTCCGTTCGGACCGCGGAAGCCCGTTCCAGTTCGTCCAGGGTTACCAGGGCGCCGATCTGCAAGCGGTCGGCGGAAAGCCGGATTTGTTTCATTTCGGCGATGCCGGTCAGATCAATCAGGCAGGAACCGGCGTCCGTGCCCTGGAATCTGTTGACCATGGCATCGGTACCGCCGGCGATAAACCGGAAGTCGGGCGCCCGTTCGGCGGCCAGCCGCACGGCCTGGCCGACCGAATCGGGGCGGAAGTAAGTATGCGCGTTGTTCATAACGTTTCGGCTGTTTGATGTTTCTCCAGCGTATTTTTCATTTTAATTTGCGTCAGCACTTCTTCGGCGGAGATGGGCAGCCGGGTGATCCGTATGCCCGCGGCGTCGTACACGGCGTTGGCGATAGCCGGAATGACGGGATGCAGGGCGCCTTCGCCGCACTCCTTGGCGCCGAAAGGCCCCTCGGGATCGCCCGACTCGATGATATTGGTTTGTATATCGGGGGTGTCCAGGGTGGTAGGTATTTTATAATCGAGAAAATTATTGTCGAGCAGCAGGCCCTTGTAATAGCGCATTTGTTCGCTCATGGCCTGGCCGATACCCATGTGCCAGGAACCTTCCAACTGACCTTCCACGGCCAGCGGGTTGAGGGCTTTGCCGCAGTCGTGCGCGCCCCAGACGCGCAGCACGTCCACTTGCCCGGTTTCCGGGTCTACCTGGACTTCGGCCACGCAGGCGCCGAAGCTATAGGATGGGCTGAGGCCGGCGCCGGCGCCTTTGAAATCGCCGCCGAGTTTGGGCGAGATATACTTTCCGCTGACGCTCACGGCGCCGCGCCCGGCCGTGAGTATTTCGGCTGCTTCCCGCCAGTCGAAATCTACGGATTTGTCGTGGGAGCAAACGCGTCCGGCTTCGATATACAGTTCCGTTTCGGGCAGGCCGGCACGCCGGGCGATGGCGGAGCAGATTTCCTGCCGGAGTTTTTCGGCGGCATCGCGGGCAGCGTTGCCGGCCATAAAGGTCACGCGACTCGAATAGCTGCCCAGATCAACCGGGGTAAGCAGGGTGTCGGCGGCCAGCACGAACACTTTTTCGATGTCGATGCCCAGTGTTTCGGCCACGACGATGGCGAGCATGGTGTCGCTGCCTTGTCCGATATCGCTGGCGCCGGACGTGATCAGCACCCGGCCGTCAAAATCGAGTTTGAGGTGCACGACCGATTGCGGTTGTTCGTTCCAGATGATGGGCAAGGCGCTGCCGCTGATAAAAAAACCGCAGGCTACGCCCAGGCCGCGTCCGGGAGGCAATTTCCCGCGGCGTTTTTTCCAGTCCGATTGTTCCATCACCCGGAGGAGCGCCTCTCGGCTGCCGTTCGATGTGATGCGGTATTGGCCCACGGTAAGCGTATTGGCTCCCAGAAAATTTTTCAGCCGCAATTCGCAGGGGTCCATGTCGATGCGGCGCGCCAGTTCATCGATCAGGGATTCGACGGCAAAGCGGGAGTTGACGGCGCCGTGCCCGCGCATGGCGCCCGACTGGGGTTTGTTGGTGTACACCCGGAAAGTGCGAAAACCGAAATTATCGAGTTTATAGGGCGCTTGCAGCAACACCCCGTTGTAATAGGAGGTCACGACGCCGAAACTGCCGTAGGCGCCGCCGTCGATGGCGATGTCGGCATCGAGCGCTTGCAGGATGCCGTCGCGCGACACGCCCATGGCCACGCTCATTTTAGTCGGGTGACGGCCGTGGTTGGTGAGGAACACTTCTTCGCGGGTCAGGCGCGCGCGCACGGGCCGTCCGGTTTTGCGGGCCAGGTGGGCGATGATGATTTCGTGCGGGAAGGGATCACTTTTGCCGCCGAAACCGCCCCCGACGTACGGTTTGACGACGCGCACCCGCCCCAGGGGCACTTCGAGTACTTTGGCCAGTGCGCGGTGCAGGTAGTGCGGTACCTGGGTGGCGGTGTGGATGGTCAGGCCGTTTTCATCCCACCAGGCAACGGCGGCGTGGGGTTCGGTAAATCCGTGGTTGACGCCGGCAAACTCAAAGTCCATACGTACGGTTTCGTCGGCATTGCGCAGTCCTTCCTGCTGGTTGCCGAAGCGCAGTTCGGCTTTTTTATGGACGTTGTTGTTGAAGCGGACGTGGTCGTGTATTTTTTCGCTGTCGCCCGCGTCGCCGAGCGAATCTTCTATTTCCAAAAAGGCCCGGATGGGGCGGTAACGTACGCGGATAAGGCGGCAGGCTTCGGCGGCCTCGGCCTCGGTATCGGCGGCCACGGCAGCCACGATTTCACCCGCGTACCGGGCTTTTTCGATGGCCATGGCCGTTTCGTCCTGCGAAATGGGCAATACGCCAAAGCGGATGGGCAATTCGGCGCCGGTAGCCACGCAGCGTACGCCCGGCAGGCGGAGGGCTTCCGAGGTATCGATCTGTTCGATATGGGCGTGCGGATGCGTACTGCGCAGGAATTTGCAATACAGGGCGTTTCTGACCTGCAGGTCGTCGGTATATTCGGCGCCGCCGCGGGCTTTTTTCCCGGCTTCGATATAGGGCCTGGGCGTACCGGCAGCGCCCGCCGCGGGCGGGGTTTGCGCCGGGGCGCCGGCCGCGTATTCGGCCACGGCCTCCACGATTTTTTTATAACCGGTGCAGCGGCAAAGATTGCCCGACAGGGCTTCTTTGATTTCCGGCACGGTCGGATGAGGGTTTCGGGATACGAAGTCGAGCGCCGTCAGCACCATACCGGGGGTGCAGAACCCGCATTGAATGGCGCCTTTTTCGACAAATTTGGCTTGCAGGGCGTGCAATTCGCCGTTGTCGGCCAGTCCCTCGATGGTTGTTATCCGGGCGTCGTGGAAACGCAGGGCGGGCGAGATGCAGCCGAGCACGGGTTTTCCGTCGGTCAGTACGGTACAGGCGCCGCAGCTGCCCTGTTCGCAACCGATTTTAACCCCGGACAAGCCGATTTTTTCGCGCAGCGCGGCGGCGAGCGTTTCGTGCGCGTTTACCAGGATATCGTGTGTCCGGCCGTTGACGTGTAAAGTAAGTCGTTCCATGTTACGCGTTTTTTTCAGGTTTTATCATCCGGCGCCGATGCTTTTTCCGCCGTCCACGTACAACGTTTGGCCGGTGATAAACCCGGTTTGGGCGGCAGCGAGGAAGGCCACGGCGCGCGCCACGTCTTGCGGCGTTCCCATGGCGCGGGTGGGTTGCGCTTCTATTAGTTTTTGGAGTATTTCCGGTTCCAGCCGGCGGGTCATCGGGGTGTCGATCAGTCCGGGCGCCACGGCGTTGACGCTGACGCCGTAGCGACCCAGTTCGAGGGCGAGGGCGCGCGTGAGACCGATCAGCCCGGCCTTCGACGCCGAGTAATTGGTTTGTCCCCGGTTGCCGAGCCAGGCGCGGGAAGCGATATTGACGATACGCCCCGATTTTTGCGCTTTCATTCTTTCGGCGGCCTCCCTGCACACCAGCCAGGCGCCCCGGAGATTGACATTCAAAACGGCGTCGAAGTCGTCGGCAGACATATTCCAGATCAGGTTGTCGCGGATAATGCCCGCGTTGTTCACCAGCACGTCGAGTCGTCCGAACGTGCGGTCGATGAATGCAAAGAGGGCTTTTACGTCGGTTTCGCGGGCGATATCCGTTTTTTGAAACACCAGGCGGTCTGCTCCGGGCGCGCGACCCTCGTCGTCGTCGTCGTCCAGGTCGGCGGCCACGACGAGGCATCCCTCGTCGGCCAGCCGCTCGGCGACGGCTTTGCCGATGCCCCGGGCGGCGCCGGTTACCAATGCGATTCGTTTATCCGTCATAAGGTCGGGCGCGGTTTAGCAGGTTTGCAGGGCGGATACGTCAGGCTTGTTCCCATTCGGGTTTTCTTTTTTCGAGAAACGCGGCGATGCCTTCGTTGGCGTCGTGGGTATTCATCAATTGGGAAACAAAAAGTTG
>JAKLJF010000423.1 GCA_023151335.1 Thermoanaerobaculia bacterium
AGCGTTGGCGAAGGCGGCCGGGAGGCGCGCCGGCTTGTCCTGCCATTTGAACTCAAACGCGCTGAGCCGGCCGTCGCGTTCTTCGAGGTAATCAATTTCTGCATCCTGATGGGTACGCCAGAAATACCGGTTGGGCCGCAGGCCGGCCTGTTGCAGGTGCTTAAGCCGTTCGACGACCAAAAAGTTTTCCCACAGGGCGCCTTTGTCGGATCGCAACGCTATGGGCTGGTATTGTTGAATAAGGCTGTTGCGAATACCGATGTCATAGAAAAATATCTTGTTCTTTTTGCCGATCTCGCTCCGGAGGTTGCGGCTGAATGGCGGCAGCCGGAAAATAACAAAGGCTTTTTCCAGCAGGTCGATATACCGTTCGACGGTCTGACTGCTGATCTTCAGGGCGTTCGCCAGCTCGTGATAAGAAACCAGCTGGCCGATTTGAAGCGCCAGCAGTCGCAGCAGTTGCACCAATACATCGGTGCGTTTGAGGTTTTCAAACTCCAGAATGTCCTGATACAGGTACCGGCTGCTCAGGTTGTCGAGCAGCATACGCGCGTCGGCTTCCGATGAAAATACGATGTCGGGATAAAACCCGAAACGCAGCCAGAAATCGAGTTGCGCCTTTCGTTCGTGCGGCGCAAAGGCCTGCGCAAGTTCGGTGTAGGAAAAGGGATACAGTTCGAAGGTCAGCGCGCGACCGGTCAGCGCCTCGGAGGATCGGTTGGCCAATTGGAAACTGGACGAACCGGTGGCGATGATCTGCATGTCCGGAAAAGTGTCGACCAGCAGTTTTAAAATTTCCCCGATCCCCGGAACGTATTGCGCCTCGTCGAGCACCACCAATTTCTTATCGCCGATAAAACGCCGCAGCACGGCCGGTTCCCGGACGGAAAGAGCCGACTGAACCGACTGGATTTCGCAGTTCAGGTATAAACCCTGCTCCCCCAAAGGAGCCAGAAAAGCCTTGGACAAGGTTGTTTTACCTACCTGGCGAGCACCGTACAATACCAGCACTTTGCCCCGGTACAGCCAGGCCTCCATTTGCGTCTTTATACTCCGGATAATGTTTTTTTGCACTTAACTTTAAATTTTAAGTATGAAAATTTAAGGTTGAGTTGCAAAAATAATGCTTTTTTTGTGTATTCCTGATTTTTTGCCGCCAAAGGTGCATTCCGGCGTTTTTTCACCGGGGCGGAGCGTCAGTTCCGTTGCCGGTGCATGTGGAACAAATGGGGAGCTAGGATGCGTCCAACCGCTGACAAAGATAAACTGTTTTATCCCGCCGGCTTCCTATCTTTAGCCCAGCCAAAACTTCACACTGCCGGATGTTCCCGTTTAGACTTTCCAGGTTTCGCAAACCTGGAAAGTCTGGGCGCGGCCAAAGAACCCAAGGTCCGGCAGTGTGCCAAAACAATTCTACCCTGCACCCATGACCGCTTCCATCGACGCCTTTATCGCCAAATGGGCCGCCTCCGGCGCCGCCGAGCGCGCCGCCGAGGAGGCCGCCGAGCACATCCGCTGGCTGCGGCCGGAGTACCAGTCGCCCGGCGCGGCACAGCCCGGCGTACAGGGCAAACTGCTGGAGCTGGAGGAAGAAGAAACCGCCGAAGCCGCCCCGGCCGGCAAGCGCCCCTGGCCCGATACCCTGGCCGCTCAGGCCGCCGCCCTGCGCGACCTGCTGGCATCGCTCGATGCGCCCGCCGGCGTGCACGCGCTGGCCGCCGCTTTCGAGGGCAAAGTCACGCCGAAGCGCCGGGCCGACATCCAGCGCCTGCTCGAAACGCTGGCGGCCCTGGGGCAGACCGGCGAGGTGGGGGAGGGGTTGTGGGGGAAGGCGTGAGGTGGACGATCGTCATTATCACAGTCAGAAATATCTATTTTTGCACTTTAATTGAGATGCCATGGCTAAAAAAAGCGACCAAAACATACTTACTGTCCATAACCTTGCCCAAATCAAGGAAGGAAGTGTTGCATTCGGCGACTTTACCCTGGTTGTCGGCGCCCAGGCCAGCGGTAAAAGCCTTTTACTGCAAATGCTCAAACTGCTGGTAGACCGGCACCAGATATTCGATACGCTCGAATTGAACGCCTACGACTGGGGCGGCAAACTGGATAACCTGTTCAATATGTATTTCGGCGAATCCATGGCCGGGATATGGAAAGAAAATACGACCGTGCGGTGGGAGGATAAAACGTATGACGGCAAAGCAATCATGAATAAAAAAGGCCGCAAAGACGAGGATGCGAAGGAAGAAAACATGTTTTACATCCCTGCGCAACGTGTTGTCACACTGTCGCAGGGTTTTCCCCGGCATTTCAATAGTTTCGAAACAGGCGATCCCTATATCCTCAAATCATTCAGCGAAACCATGCGCGTCCTGATGGAAAAGGAGTCCTCAAACGGGCATGGCGGACAGGAAAAAATATTCCCACGCACCGGTAAAATGAGCGACGCCATCCGCAAACAGCTGAATGACAGCATTTTTTACGGCGCCAGTATCAAACTGGACAAAAGTAGCGGGCGGAAACGCTTTTTGCTTCGGGTGGCGGGCAGTGGCTTGCCGTTTATGACCTGGTCTGCCGGTCAAAAAGAATTTATGCCCTTGCTGCTTTCGATGTATCACCTGATCCCCTCCGGAAAAATTGAAAAAAAACCAAACATTGACTGGGTCGTCATCGAAGAGCCGGAAATGGGACTGCATCCGAAAGCCATTCAGACGGTGATGCTGCTTGCGCTCCAACTTATCAAGCGCGGTTACAAGGTTATTATTTCCACCCATTCGCCCGTTCTGCTGGAATTGGTATGGGTCATCAATACCCTCAAAGAATACAAAAGCGACGGAAAAGAGCTTTTTGAGTTGTTCGATTTACGCAAAAACGAAGACCTGGCCAAGACATTCGAAGCAGCCGTTCAGAAAAAAACTTTCAAAACCTGGTACTTTGACCGTCAAACCGACGGCGTACACATCCGCGACATATCCTCACTCGATGCAGGCAGCGACAATCCGGCGGTCGCTCAATGGGGCGGCCTGTCCGAATTTGCCAGCCGCGCGGTAGATATCATCTCCAAACTCGCCGCCAATGCCGAAAAATAAAAAACGAACGCCAAACGAAAATGTCTTCCGGGCAGCAGTGTCGGCTACGCCGGAGGTAGCCAGCTGTTTTCAAGCCGGTTTAAAGGCTTTGGGGAAATACAGTCAGAAAGTTGCTCCGGCAAATTTGTCCAAATGTGAAGGCAGCCTCGATATAGATGCGTGCACCCTTGCCATTTATCCCACCCAAAACCGCTGGGATTATGCGCTCTCATACGATTCCAAAGTATATTTTGTCGAAGTGCATTCTGCCGAAACCGGCGAAGTCAGCACCGTTCTGCGTAAATTACAATGGCTGAAAGATTGGCTCAGCCAAAAAGCGCCCGAAATCAACAAACTAAAAGCCGATGCACCTTATTTCTGGATTCAATCCGGCAGATTCAGCATTTTGAAAAATTCAGCACAGGCAAAACAAATCGCCCAAGCTGGAATTCGCCCTATCCCGAAATTAAGCCTTCCCCGTTGATTTATGACCCATCCACGAGCAGGGCCTGGTGGGTATCCTGCGGCAGCTGCACGACGAGCTGGGGCCTACGGCTGGCTGGCCGGGCTACTCTAAGTTGTAGTCCTAATAACTGACTACAAATTCGTCCGACGACGAATTCGTCGGACGAAGGGATGTGGGCTCGCCGGTAAAATTACTTCACCACAAACGTCTTCTTCTCCAACCCCACACCCGTAATCGTCAGTCCCTTCCACTGTTTCGGCAACCGGGTTTTCAACTGTACGATCCCCTGTGGCATAATGTCCAGCCCGCCGAACCCCATGAGCGTGGCCTGGAGAAAACCGCCGGCGCCCGTGGCAAAATACGGGTTGGTACCGCCTGCCGTTTCGGCCAGTACGCCGAAGGGGGGCACTTCGTTGGGTTTGTAACTTTTTACCCACAGGTCGTAGGCGCGGGCGGGGTCGCCGCCGCGGGAAGCCAGCACCGAGAGAATGGCATTGCCCATGGCCGGGCCGTCTTTGGCCATACGCGGTTCGTAGTAGTCGAGGTCTTTTTTCACCTGAGCCGGGTCGGTCACCACGCGCAGGGGGTAGGCCAGCAGGTTCACGTCGGCCTGTTTGATCGTGACGCCGTCGTAGCTGGCGTTTTCGCGGGTGACGCCGTCGGGGAATTTCAGGAGGGGAATATTTTCGGCCACGTGCATCCAGTCGGGGTCGGGTGTGAGGCCCAGTTCACGGGCGGCGTCAGCGGCGTAGGCAAGCACGGTTTTGGCCATGCCGTTGGTGAAGGCGTTGTTGTCGATGTTTTCCTGCCATTCGTTGGCGCCGATCACGTTGTTGATGTCGTAGCGGCCCGGGCCGTTGCGCTCTACACGGCTGGTCCAGAAATCTGCCACTTCTTTCAGCATCGGCCAGCCCCGCGTACGCAGCCATTCCTTGTCTTTGGTCACTAAATAATACTGCCAGGCCGCCCAGCCCACGCAGCCGCTGATGTGTTGCTGAAAGGGCCCGGTGAGTGCCCAAACGGGCGTTTCTTCCTGTCCGGTGGTGGTGCTTTCCCAGGGGTACATGGCGCCCTTGTAGCCGTGTTCGAATGCGTTTTGTTTGGCCGCGCCGAGCAACTGGTAGCGGAATTCGAGCAGGGAACGCGCGATTTCGGGATGCAGGACCAGCAGGGGCGGGTACATCCAGAGTTCGGTATCCCAGAATACGTGGCCGTTGTAGCCCAATCCGCTCAGGCCCATTGGCGAAAGGCTGAGGGCAGTGCCTTCGCGGGCGAAAGAGTAAAGGTGATACAGGGCCGAACGTACGGCGCGGGCGTCTTCCGCGGGGCCGTCGATGGCGATGTCGGAAGCCCAGAGTTTATCCCATTCGCCGCGGTGGCGTTTCAGCAAGCGTTCGGTGCGTTCGAGGGCGGCGTAGATGGTGAGGCGTTCGGCTTCGTTGTGGGCGTCCACGGTATGGGCGGAAGAAATGACCGTGCCCACCACGGCGAAACGGTAGGTTTGGCCGGCGCGGAGTTTTTTGTTGAAC
>JAKLJF010000424.1 GCA_023151335.1 Thermoanaerobaculia bacterium
CGAAGTGACGGCCACCGGTTTCCGGAAACTGTTCGACCAGGCGGCCTATGGCCTGGGCTGTGACCCGGTCACCGGGTACCTCTATTGTGCTGACGCCAAAGATTTTAACTCGTCCGGAGAAGTCGTCATTTATAAACCTTCAGGAGAGAAAACCGGATCGTTTCCGGTGGGTATTGCGCCGGGTGAAGTGGTGTTTATCCGGTGAGCGTCATGTTATTAAACCGGTGGAAGCGCATTCGCCCGACTGATTTGCGGCATTGGTCATCTGACATTTCCGGCTAACCTTTGCCGGTCTATCATATACGTTATATGCCTGAAAAAACGCCCTTCTATCTGAAAAAGTGGTATTTCGACGGGGTGGATGCCGACGGGCGCGCGATCATTGCTTACTCGGCCACCCTGCGCTGGCATGGCATCCGGGTTCCATATACAGGTTATTTGTATTTAAAGGAGCCCGGGGTTTGCCTGTCCGGGAACCGTTTCCGTCAGGTAACCCGGCCTGTATCAGCCGAAAATCAGATCGGCTGGCAGGATAAAGGCTTTCGCTTGCAGGGGCAATGGGATGCGGCGTCACCCGCCATCCGCACCCGCTTGTACGAGGGGCCCGAAGGGTACCTCGACTGGCACTGCCTGCATCCCGCCGCATATTGCCGGATTGAATTGGGCCAGGAACGGCCAATCACCGGAATGGGATACGTGGAATGTCTGGAAATGACTTTTCCACCCTGGCAATTGGGCCTGCGCGAACTGCGTTGGGGCCGTTTTGCCCATGCGGAGTTCCCGGTGGTATGGATCGACTGGAAAGGAGAACTGAACCGCCGCTGGGTATTCGGCAGGGAACGGTTGCTGACCAATGCAACCGTGACAGACGCTCTGATCGCTTTGCCGGAGGCAGGTTTAAATCTGCATCTGGAGCACCCTGTAGTCATCGAACAGCGGGAGAAATTGGGAGAAATTACCCGTTCCCTTGCCGCGTATTTGCCGGGAATTGACCGGCTGACGCCACTCCGTTTTTTAAAGTCGAAAGAAACCAAATGGTTGAGCCAGGGCACTCTGTTAGGGCCGGGTAAACCGGAACGGCAGGGCCTGGTAATTCACGAATTGGTGACTTTTTAACCGCCGCATCATTTGCCATGAAAACACGAAGTATAAATTTTGCGGGTAAAACAGCATACGGCCTGATTTTTATGGTCGCATTGCCGGTTTTGTTGTGGTGGTGGGCTGTTAGCCTGTCGCCGGTCGTTTCGCTGCCTGCCGTACAATCCGCCAGCGCCGGGTTTGCTTTGACGGTTTTGGGAGCAGCCATTCTGCTTTCCGGCATGTACGCGCTCTGGTTTTTTGGAAAGGGTTTGCCGATGAATGCTTTTCCGCCACCCCGTTATGTTCAGGAAGGCATATTCCGCTATTTGTCGCACCCGATTTATACCGGTTTTGTGTTGATCTGTATGGGAATATCGGTCTACACCGGGTCGGCGCCGGGCTTCTGGGTAGTGACACCGGTGGTAGCCGCGGGTTGTGCGGCCCTGGCCTGGGGACATGAAAATCCCGACCTGAAACGGCGTTTCCCCGACGTCTCCAGGCAATTTCGTTTCGGCGTTCCGCCGGATGAAGCGGCGGCGCCAGCCTGGTATCACTGGGTATCCGTATTTGTTATGGTGCTTTTGCCGGTCTGGTTTTTCTACAGTGCTATTGGCTGGGCAACCGGGCTGAATTACCGGGCGGAATGGCCGGTTGCGCTTCCGTTTCCGTTTTTACCGGCAAACTGGGGGGCGGCGACAATTGCCGGGGCGGTCGTCTGGGTTTTAGCGGCTCCCTTTGTCGCTAAAACCCGGCAGCAATCGCGGCATTTTTACCTCGGCAGCCTGGCAGGCGGTGCAACGCTGCTTTATATCACGATTGTCATTCCATCAACCGCCGGAATACACGGGCTGGCCATTCAGCCGGATGCCCCCGGGCATTTTGGCGCCATTTTTTCCATTTCCTGGTTTTGGATATGGGTGGCGGCGGAATTATATCGAAAGGTGTTTCCCCGGTTTCGACCGTTGGTGTATGGTATTTCCCTTTTACTCACACTTGGAATAGTCCAGAACAGTTTCAATCCGGTACTGAATTTCTTCGCCGGGCTGACATCGCTGTTAATAGCCTTGTATTATCCGCTGATTTGGGAATTTCTGCGCAAACGGGCGGAATGGGTGGCCAATTCCTGGCAAGAGTGGCAATTTGGGCCGGTTCGCGTAATTAATCACGGTTTTTACGTGGGGGCAGCCGC
The DNA here is from genome assembly GCA_023151335.1 of Thermoanaerobaculia bacterium. Taxonomy (GTDB): domain Bacteria; phylum Bacteroidota; class Bacteroidia; order Chitinophagales; family Saprospiraceae; genus M3007. Next base: position 2,270 of record JAKLJF010000424.1, read on the forward strand.
TTTTATGGGCATGTTGTTGGCCGGAGCGCTGGCCGGAGAAGCGTATGTGCTTGGAACCGTTGTCTTTGGCGTGATCGGGGTGGTGAGTGCCGGGCTTTGGGGGCAGTTGGTGGAGGGCTCCGACAAGTTGAAACGCCCTTTCGGTTACTACGGCTCGCTGGCCGGCATTCTGATTGCCGTATTCGTCTTGCACTGGATGGGGCTTAACGTATGGGTAATGCTGGCCCTGTTTTCCGTATTCATGCCCTGGGTACAGGGGATTGGCCGGCTGAGATGCCTCGTCAACGGCTGTTGTCACGGCGCTCCAACCAATGCGTACTTGGGCATCCGCTATTTCCACCCGAGGTCGCGGGTTTGCTTTTTATCGCACCTGAAAGGCAAACCATTGCATCCGACGCCATTATATTCCTTGTTGTGGTTGTGTTTGGCGGGCGGATTTCAGTTGAGGCTTTGGTTCAGCGGCGCAACACCGGCATTTATTTTTGCCATGTATCTTATACTGAACGGGTTAGGCCGTTTTGTGGAAGAGGCCTATCGCGGCGAGCCGCAAACGCCGGTTTTTGCCGGATTACGGCTGTACCAGTGGGCTGCCGCGGCTTCCGTACTGACAGGGATATTTCTCTCTGTCATTCCGGTGGCCTGGCCGGCGCTGGATGCCGGTTTGAGCTGGGCTTCGGTGGCTTGGGGTTTGTTTATGTGGGCGTTTGTGCAATTTCTGATGGGCATCGATTTTCCTTCTTCCACCAGGCGGTTTTCGCGTTTGACCTGATATTTAGAATAGTTTTGAAATAAACAAATCGACCACTTCTATACAGATCAGGATAATGATGATCCACTCGAGTTTGCTGCTTTCGCGGTGGAGGTAGAGTTCGCGGAAAACCGAGAGGTTGTCTTCGATAATTTTAAAGGTATATTCGATTTCTTTAAACCGGGTGGGCAGTTCGAAAGTGCGGGAAAGGCCCCTGTGTACTCGGTCGAGATATTCGTCCTCCCAGGTGGTTTCGGGTCCGTCGAAGATGTAGAGGTTTTCCACTACTTTGTTTTTGCTGTTCAGGGTGCGGCCAATGAAACGGAGCATGTTGGCGCGGCTGATGCGGATATTGCCGCCGGTTTCCATCTGGTTGGTGAAGCCCCTGATCTCGCCGAGTAACGATTGGGCGCGTTGTGCGTAGTGGTCCATCACCACCGATTGCGCCAGGTTGAGCATGGCGATTTTGATCACTTCGTCGGTGAGCCTCGGTACATTCAGGCTGTCGAAATTAAAAGTGAGGGGTTCGCCTTCCCGTTCAGTGATCTCGAAGTCGTCCTGAATTTTTTCCGGCAGGGGATTGATGCAGAATTGCTGGAGCAGCAGCAGGTTTTTGCTGATATCCACGTCCGTTATATTCGCAAATACCACCACACCGTAGTCGAAAGCATAAAGCAAGCCGGCTTCGTCCACCCGGTAAAATAATTCGGAAGGATTTTCTTGTAAAAGGGTGGCAGCATAAGCCGATTTAAGCGATTTGAGCGTTAATTGTTCGGCGATATGGAAGGCTGTAATTTTCATAAAGGTGAAAGATAAGATCAATTTCTCAAAAATACTGTTTCAGGGTATTACTTGGTCTCCATTGACCGCAAAGTTGCATACTTGCGACAATGAATTTACGGGATTCAACAATTCCTCTACCTTTGGCACAAATAAACAACCATCATTTTGGCCCCTACGCAAGTTGTTGACCTCGCGGTCAGTACCGTTCTGGGATTAATCATGTTCGGCATCGGGTTGTCGCTCACGGCGGGCGATTTTACCCGTATTATCCGTTACCCGAAAGCGTTTTTTTCTGCTTTGGGCGCCCAAATGCTGGGTTTGCCCGTTATTGCTTTTGCAATCAACCTGCTGGCTCCTTTGCCAGCAGAGCTCAAGGTGGGGTTTATTATTCTGGCTGCGAGTCCCGGGGGGGCTACTTCGGGGTTCCTCACTTATTTATGGCGCGGTAACGTCGCGCTGTCGTTGTCCATTACCTCCGTAAACAGTTTTCTCACGCTTTTTTCCATTCCGGTGGTGGTGAACCTGGGTTTGCGCGTTTTTATGGGCCGGGAAACTGAACTGCACCTGCCGTTTTGGGAAACGGTGCAGCACATTTTTTTCATCACCATCATTCCGGCTTCTATCGGCGTGTATGTCCGGCACCGTTTCACCGTTTTTGCCGAAAAGATCCGTATTCCGGCCAAGTACGTGATGCTGGTGATGCTGGCCATCGTTTTTTTGATCAAAATGTTTGCCGGGGAGAGCCATGGCGGCGCCGGACTGACCGTGCAGGATTTTATCCGTATCTCCCCCGTAGCGCTGATCCAAAACGCCGCCTGCCTGTTTTTCGGCTACTTTTTTATGTATTACATGAAGCTGCCGCACCCCTCCAGACTTACCGCCGCTATGGAAAGCGGCGTGCAAAATACCACCCTTGCTTTCCTGATCGCCAGCAACCTGCTGGGTATACAGGAGATGGTCAAACCGGCGCTTGTTTACTCCTTATACTCTTTTTGGACGGCTTGTTTGTTCGCTTACTTCACCAACCGGGTCAATTCGGGCACGATTGAGACGGTGGACGGTGGACGGTAGACGGTGGACGGTAGACGGTGGACGGTAGACGGTGGACGGTAGACGGTAGACGGTGGACGGTAGACGGTGGACGGTAGACGGTGGACGGTAGACGGTAGACGGTGGACGGTGGACGGTGGACGGTAGACGGTGGACGGTAGACGGTAGACGGTGGACGGTATTGTTCAATACGTGGTGTT
>JAKLJF010000425.1:0-4789 GCA_023151335.1 Thermoanaerobaculia bacterium
GAAGGTGATCACATTGCGGAAGCTCAGCCCCTCCTCCTTGTGCATACGCACCAGTTCTTCATAGACCTTGATGGGTGTGCTGCCGGTAGCCAGCCCAAGCACGATCTTTTCACCTTCCTGTTGTTTCTGGCGGATGGCCAGTTCAATGGATCGCGCGACAAACCGGGATGCATCCTTGGCATCATCCCAAATTTTAACCGGCATTTTTTCGAAGCTTTTAAGCTCGTATTTCAGATAGCCGGGAGCGGGTTTTTCCTGAATATTCATGCGGGCAAAGGTATGACTTATCCATCCAAAAGAGGGCCGGGGCAAGAATTATTTTTTTTCCGTGTTCGCACACGGTAAAATAAAATATCTTCACCGCATGAATCCACGTATTCGTATAAAAGACATCGCCGAGCGGGCCGGCGTTTCCCAGGGCACCGTCGACCGGGTATTGCACAAGCGGGGGCACGTGGCGGCAGAGGTTCGGGCAAAGGTACTGGAAGTGGTGGCGGAATTGGGTTATCAACCCAATATCATTGCCAGCCGGCTGGCCTCCTCGGCCCGTCCGGTACGCATCGCGGCGCTGGTGCCCGATCCCGCCCCTGACCCTTTTTGGCGCCAGCCGCACGAGGGTATTCAAAGGGCAGCCAAGGCTGTGGAGCATTATGGCGTACAGGTCAGCACCTACTACTTCGATATATTTGAACGCAACAGTTTTACGGAAAACGCCAAAAGAGTGCTGGATGAGCATCCCGACGGTGTGGTTGTGCCGGCCTTGTTCCTGCTGGAAGCCACCCGTTTTCTCGATGCCTGCCATCGCGAACGCATTCCTTATGCGCTTTTCAACACCGAAATCGCCCGTAAAGACGAGTCGTTTGTCTGTTATATTGGCCAGGATTCTTATCATAGCGGCGTCCTGGCAGGCAAACTCCTCAATTTTGGCATAGAAAAAGGCGACACCGTACTGGTGTTGCACCTGGAAAAAGAAGTGTTCAACGCCCTGCACCTGGTGAGCAAGGAGCAGGGATTCCGCGACTTTTTTGCCAGCGTGCCGGAACGGAATATCCAGGTGCTCGAGCAATCTTTCGAAGACTTCGATTCGCCGGAAAGCATGCAAGCCTATACGGCCCGCTTACTGGCCGAAACACCGAGGCTCAGCGGCATTTTTGTCACCAATTCGCGCGCCTGGCGTTTGGCCGAATGCCTGACCAAGCTCCGGCAGCCGCAACATATCAAAATGGTCGGCTTCGACCTGATCGAGCCAAACGTACAGTTTCTGCACAACAATGTGATCGATTTCCTGATCAATCAAAACCCGGTTCGACAGGGATTTCTCAGTATCATCAACCTGTTCAAACACCTCGTGCTCAAAAAAGAAGTGGAAAAACTGCAATACCTCCCCCTCGATATCGTGATGACCGAAAACGTGCAGTATTACCTGAAGGTAACGGAATTGGCGGAAGAAGTAGTTTGAAGTGATGAGTGATGAGTGATGAGTGATACGATCCCACTCGATCTCACTCATCGCTCATCGCTCATCACTCATCACTCATCACTCATCGCTCATCACTCATCGCTTCCCCCTCCGCCGCCTTGTCAGCCCTGTTCACTTTTCCTGTCAAAAAAACATTTTCGTTATTGCTAATTCTGCCAATCCGTCAGGTTTGCCCGGCGTGGCACATTCATTGATTAGAACGGTAGACGGTAGACATTAGAGGGTAATTGTACATTATCCCGCAACCCTCTAACCTTCTAACCCTCTAACCTGCAAACCACTTCAAGTAAAGACATGGGAAAAATTATCGGTATTGACTTAGGAACAACCAACTCTTGCGTGGCCGTTATGGTCGGCAACGAGCCCGTAGTAATTGCCAACGATGAAGGCGCCCGCACGACGCCCTCGGTAGTAGGCTTTTTGGACAATGGTGAGCGCAAAATCGGCGCGCCGGCCAAACGCCAGGCTATTACCAATCCGAAACGCACGGTATCTTCCATCAAACGTTTCATGGGCATGCGTTTCACCGAACGCAGCGAAGAAGCGGGCCGTGTGCCTTACAAAGTCGTGCGCGGCGATAACGATACCTGCCGCGTCGACATCGACGGACGGCTGTACACCCCGCAGGAAATTTCCGCGATGGTGCTGCAAAAAATGAAAAAGGTGGCCGAAGATTACCTCGGCGAAACAGTGACCGAAGCCGTGATCACCGTGCCGGCCTACTTCAACGACTCACAACGCCAGGCTACCAAAGAAGCCGGCGCTGTTGCCGGCCTCGACGTGAAACGGATCGTGAACGAACCCACGGCGGCAGCCCTGGCCTACGGCCTCGACAAACGCCACAAAGACATGAAAATCGCCGTGTACGACCTCGGCGGCGGCACGTTCGACATTTCGATCCTCGAACTGGGCGGCGGCGTTTTCGAAGTAAAATCCACCAACGGCGACACCCACCTCGGCGGCGACGATTTCGACCAGGTCATCATCGAATGGCTGGCCTCCGAATTCCAGCGCGAAGAACACGTAGACCTGCGCAAAGACCCGATGGCCCTCCAGCGCCTGAAAGAAGCCGCGGAAAAAGCCAAAATTGAACTTTCCGCCGGTCAGGAAACCGAGATCAACCTGCCGTATATCACCGCTATCGATGGCGTGCCCAAACACCTGGTCAAAAAACTCAGCCGCGCACGCTTCGAACAAATGGTAGACAGCCTGGTGCAACGCACCCTCGAACCCTGCCGCAAAGCCCTGCAGGACGCCGGCATGAAAGCCTCGGAAGTGGATGAGATCATCCTCGTGGGCGGCTCTACCCGTATCCCGCGCATCCAGGAAGCCGTGGAGCAGTTCTTCGGCAAAAAACCGAACCGCAGCGTCAACCCCGACGAAGTGGTAGCCGTGGGCGCCGCTATCCAGGGCGGCGTGCTCAGCGGATCGGTAAGCGACGTGCTGCTGCTCGACGTAACCCCGCTCTCCCTCGGTATCGAAACCATGGGCGGCGTGTACGACGTGGTCATCGAAGCCAATACCACCGTGCCGACCAAAAAGGGCAAAACTTACTCCACGGCCAGTGACAACCAGCCGCAGGTGGAAATCCACGTGCTCCAGGGCGAACGCCCGATGGCCCGCGACAACCGTTCGGTCGGCCGCTTTATCCTCGACGGCATCCCGCCGGCCCCGCGCGGCGTACCGCAGATCGAAGTCACTTTCGATATCGACGCCAACGGCATCCTGTCGGTAACCGCCATGGACAAAGGCACCGGCAAACAACAAAATATCCGGATCGAAGCCAGCACGGGCCTCTCGAAAGAAGAGATCGCCCGCATGAAGGCCGAAGCCCAGGCCAACGCCGAAAACGACCGCCAGGCCCGCGAACGCGCTGAAAAACTCAACCAGGCCGACTCGCTGATCTTCCAGACAGAAAAACAACTGCGCGAATTCGGCGACAAGGTGCCGGCCAACCACAAGGAGAATATCGAAAAAGCGCTCAACGAACTGCGCGAAGCCCACAAATCGGAAGACCTCGGCCGCATCGACCAGGCTACCGAGGCGCTCACCGCCGCCTGGAACGCTGCCAGCCAGGACATCTACCAGGCCACCCAGTCGGCCAACGGCGGCGCTGCTGCCGAAAACCCCTACGGATCCGCTACCGGCGGGCCGGCCGGGGGCGACGGCTCCAAGGCCGGCGATACGCAGGACGTGGAGTTTGAGGAGGTGAAGAATTAGGAGAGATACAAATGACACAGGGATTCCTGTGCAGTTTTTACCAGTAACAGATATTCGATCGTAACATGAGTCACCCGGGACTGCCGGGCGGCTCATGTTTTTTTATTTCCGTCACCTCCCATTTTATACTCTCACGGCTTTGTCAACAAAACATGCCTTTGCCGAGTCATTGAAATTAAATAAAATTGCACTACGTTTGGAAGCAGCGAGTCCGATTAAAAACGACCCGTTCGGAGATACTACGCACCTACAATATCAAAAGCCTGAAAAGGCCTACAAATGAACACGTACGCTGACAAAAAGCAAGATATTAATAGCCAATCAGTTGCGAATGAGGTTTCTCAAAAGCAGGGAGGCAGTGAGTCTGCGTTGCAGTTCGCGGGCAAGCTCCCGGAAGCCATCGCGCAAAGAAGGCTGCAGGAGTTGGCGAGCAATAGTGTCAGAATGAAGCAGTTGGGCGCTTTTCAGGAAATGGCAACTAACAAGAAGGGCGGGATGCCCGTTAAGGATCGCCAGGGTTCGGAACACGAACCGGATGTGATGAACAAAAAGGCACTGCAGATGCGCCGTCCCGGGGACAAAATGGCAGGAGCGGATATTCAATTGAGCGCTTATTTAGTGAAGCCAGGCCAGGCAATTACTCCTCAAAGGGCTTTTCGACAGGCTGTCTTGCCTGCAAATCCTGTTGTCCAGTGTAGTTTTACTTATACCGCTTCCGTGGTGTTGGACCGGGTTACGGCAGAAAAAAAGGAAGCCAAAGATTTTAAGATCGAAAAGATATCGCTGCCGGGTAAAAAACGCCCGCCAACACAGTTTGGCGGAAAACAAATGGCACACGCGGTTTCGTGGACATTGCTGACCAAAGCGTATGAAGCGGCTAAGGATATCACCCTGGATAAGTTCATCACCGATTACCTGGAAAAAGATTGGACCGAGCTGGCCAGACAAAAAGATATGGGCAAGGTCGAGAAATCTCATATACTCTTTAATTCCTATTTAAAAAAATACGACAAAACCTATTTCGAGGGTTTAAAAGCGGAAAAGATTTCCTACCTGCAATGGTACGGACGGATTCAAACAGCGATCACA
>JAKLJF010000425.1:4799-5049 GCA_023151335.1 Thermoanaerobaculia bacterium
TTTATCGCCCTGCAATTGGCGCCACTTTCCACCCACACCGGATTTACCCAGCAAATTGGAAAGCCGGAAGCCGGCTTAAAAGAGGCCCAGCCATCGGGCCATGGAGAACCCCAGGCCAATGCTTTCTTTTTACAGTTAGAAACCGATTTGAAAGCCAAGAAAGATGGCCCTCCGTCGCCTGAAACGGTTGTGAAACATGCAGCCTGGTATTGGGACCCAGGCATCGGCATGTCGGGCGGCATCAATGAGT
>JAKLJF010000426.1:0-4755 GCA_023151335.1 Thermoanaerobaculia bacterium
TCGCCGCGTTTAGCGACCGGCAGTGGCTGGAAAAGGTGAAACCGTATTTAAAAGTGTCAGACTAAGGTTAGTTTCTGTCTAAATTCTTCGCTATCCACCCTTTCAGCGCCTCCACCGATGCCGCCGAGCGGTAGCCTTCGGGCGCGGTGTTTTTACAGTAATCCATCAGCCGATCCAAAAGGACACGTAGTTCAGCATTTTATAATCCCCTCAATATTATCGAGTTCTTCCGGGCTGAACGCCAGGTTGTCCAGGCATTTGAGCGAATCGGCCAGCTGTTCCGGCCGGCTGGCGCCCACCAGCACCGAAGTGACCTGTTTGTGCCGCAGTACCCAGGCCAGGGCCATTTGCGCCAACGTCTGGCCGCGTTGTGCAGCCAGTTCGTTCAGTTGGCGGATTTGCCGGAGGCGGTCTTCTGTGATCGCTTTTTCCTGTAAATGGCCATGCGTTTTAGCCGCGCGGGAGTCCGCGGGAATACTGTGCAGGTATTTATCCGTAAGCAGGCCCTGGGCCAGCGGCGAGAACGGGATACAGCCCAGGCCTTCCTGTTCCAGCAAGTCGAGCAGTCCATTTTCAATGTCGCGCACCAGCATGGAATACTTAGGCTGATGGATGAGGCATGGCGTGCCAAGTTCACGAAGGATACGGCAGGCTTCTCTTGTTTGTTCCGGCGAATAACTGGAAATACCCGCATACAGGGCCTTACCTTGCCTTACGACCAGGTCGAGCGCGCCCATCGTTTCTTCCAGCGGCGTACCGGGATCGAAACGATGACTGTAGAAAATATCGACATATTCCAGACCCATGCGGCGCAGGCTTTGGTCGAGGCTGGCCACAAGATATTTTTTTGAGCCCCATTCGCCGTAGGGGCCATCCCACATGAGGTAACCCGCTTTGGTGGAGATGATCATTTCGTCGCGGTAACCGCGAAAATCCTGGCCCAGGATACGGCCGAAGTTCTCTTCGGCAGAGCCGGGAGGCGGACCGTAGTTGTTGGCCAGGTCAAAATGGGTGATGCCCGCGTCGAAGGCCAGGTGCAGGGTGGCGCGAAAAGTCTCGGCCACGTCGACGTGACCGAAATTATGCCACAGACCAAGCGAAACCGCCGGTAGTTTCAGGCCGCTGCGGCCGCAGCGACGGTATTGCATTTCGCTGTAACGGGTGGGGGAAGGCAGATAAGTCATGGATGGTGTTGTTTGCCCGGAAAAGACTTTGGCCGGATATCCGGGCAAAAATATGATTTGCCGAATGTCGCGCCTAATTCAACTGCCTCTATACCGTGTTTGACCGGGAAAATGATAAAAGATGTTCATTTTGTTCAGGAAATAGTAATTTTTGCAGCGTGATAATTCGCCTGAAAGACCCGAACCCATCCAACAACTTCAACCATGTCGAAAAAAAACAAAAAGGCAGACATGTCCCGGTCATCCGGCAAAATTACCCAACGGATGCCCGAACGTCCTGCGCCGCCTGAATCTCCCGGCGGGGTCAATTTTGGAGCCGTTGGCGCCGGCTTTGCCGTGTTGGCTTTTTTGTTGTACGCCAACACCCTGGGTCACGGATATGTGCTCGACGATCCGCTGGCGATTGCCGAAAACGAATACGTCAGGCAGGGAATCGGCGGTATACCGGAGTTGCTGACGCACCATTACCGCGCCGGAACAGTGGGCGCCAATGCCTCGGCGTTGTTGTACCGCCCCCTTTCGCTGGTCACCTTTGCCGTGGAGTGGAGTTTGTCGCCAAACAGCCCGTTTTTGGGTCATTTGATGAATGTACTCTGGTACGCGCTTACGGTTGCCCTGCTTTTTGCCACTTTACGCCGCTTGTTTCGCGGCTTTCATTGGTTGTGGGCGGCCGGGGCGGTTTTATTATTCACCGTGCACCCGCTGCACACAGAGGTGGTGGCCAACATCAAAAGCCGCGACGAGATACTGAACGTTTTTTTCAGCATAGCGGCGCTCTATGGCTGGGCGCGCTGGCTCGAAAACCCTGCTCCGCGCTGGATGTTGACCAGCCTCGGCTGTTATTTTCTTGCCCTGCTGTCCAAGGAAAGCGCGGTGACGCTGTTGCCGGTGTTTCCGCTCGCGGCCTGGTATTTTTTTGGAAAAACGGCCCGGCAAAGCGGCGGGTATACCCTGTTGTACGCATTGCCGCTCGTGTTATTTCTGGTAATACGCGCGGCTGTGCTGGCGCAATCGGAAAATCTGTTCGAAGTGAGCGAAATGGATAACCCTATCGTGGCAGCGAGCGGTATCGGCGAGCGCACTGCAACTGCCTTTATGACACTCTGGAAATATTTCCAATTGCTGGTCTTCCCGCATCCCCTGCTCAGCGATTACTCCTACCGGCACCTTTCGGTGGTGGGTTGGGGCAACTGGCAGGCCCTGGCAGGACTGGCCGTGTATGGCGCTCTGGGCATACTGGCCATTCGCGGACTGGCGCGCCGGCAGCCGCTGTCCTTTTGCATCGCCGCTTTTTTGTGCAGCATCGCTTTGTACAGCCAGTTATTCCTGGTCATCGGCACCCTGCTCGGCGAACGGCTGATGTATATGCCCTCGTTGTGGTTTTGCGCCGGCCTGGCCTGGGTACTGTGGCGTCTGAGCGGCCTGGATCTGAAAAATGTGGAAGACCCCTATCGCCTGCCTCCCATTAAAACCATACAAGCCAGCGCGGCCCTGATGCTGCTGATCGTGGTATTTTACAGCGTAAAGACCCTTGCCAGAAATCCCAACTGGAAAGACAACCTGACCTTGTTTACCGCCGATAGCGCCAATGCGCCCAACAGCGTACGCCTGCACAACGGCATCGGCAGCGAATCGTACAACCAATATCTGAATGATAAAGAAAACCCGGGCCCCGAGGCCAAAGAGGCGCTCCTGAAACAAATTGAGGAACATTCGAAGGCCGCCATTGCCATCCGGCCTAACCCGGTTTCTTACCTCAACCTGGGCAACGCGGCCATCGCGCGCCTGCAATACGCCGAGGCCATCCGCCAATATGAAGAAGCACTGAAACAGGCGCCCAAATACGGCATGGCCCGCATGAACATCGGTCGCACTTATTCCGCCTGGGGACAGGAAGAAGGCAAAGTGAAAAGAAACTACGCCCGGGCCGCGGAACTATTCGAAAAGGCCATAGAATACGGCATGAACGACGCAGAGACTTACCTCAACCTGGGCGTGGCTAACGGATTGATGGGGCAAAATGAAAAAGCCATCCGGTACTTTGAACAGGCGGCTGCCCTGGCGCCCCAGAATAAAACTATCTGGAAAAACCTGGGTGTGGCCTACCGGGCCGTAGGGAATGTGGCAAAGGCGGAAGAGTGCGAGGCGAAGGCGCGATAGGGAGTTAGAAGTTGGAAGTTGGAAGGGGGGCAATATTAGTGCAACAACAGTTTTTTCACCAGCAGTTGCCTGCCTGAGCGAACTTTCACATAATAAGCACCCTTTGCCATGCTACCGGTATCGATTTCTTTTGGATTTTGATAAAATCCCACTTGGCGCCCAGACATATCCCAAATGCTTACTTCGAAATCGGTCGTTCCATCTTCCCTCTTTACCTGAAAAGATGTTGCAGCCGGATTAGGGAAAATGCTAATACCTTCCGCATTTTCTACTTCTTCGGCAGCAGTGGGCGAACAAACCAGCCGGTTTACTTTTTGCCAGATCTCGTTGCACAACAGATAAGGCACCTCGCCTGCGCCCGGCGAGTCGCCCAAACGCACAAACAGCAGGTTTTGGCTTGGGACAATGCAGAGGAATTGTCCGTTTTTACCCATCGCGGCAAACATATCGGCAGGCGCGTCGGGGAACAGCGGGCCGGGGAAAACAAATTGCAAGCCCGGCACCATGAACGACTGCTTTCCGTTCAGCCACCACAAATAGCCGTATGAGCGGTTCAACAGTTGTGAGGTATTGACCATCTCGTTGTAAAAGGCCGTGTCTTTCAGGATGGGTGTTCCGTTCCAGATGCCTTTGTTCAGCACCAGCAAACCGAAACGGGCCACGCTGCGCGGATTGGTGAACAACACGTTGTTGTAGCCCGAAGGCAGGAACAATCCGTTCATGCCGATGGGGCTGCGGAGTTTGCTGAAATAATAACTGTTCAGGGTCTGGCCGGTGGCAGCTTCTATGACGCCGTCCAGCAGGGTGTAGGGGCCGTTGTGGTAGGCCCAGCGGGCGCCGGCGTCCGCTTTGTATTTCAGGCAGCTGCTCAGGGTGCAGTAGGGGTCGGCCACCCCGTCGTCGAGACCCGAGGTCATGGTGAGCTGATTCCAAACCGTAATTTTTTCTTCCTGCGCCGGCGTACAACTGGTCCATCCGGCGCCCAGGTAACCGGCGGTTTTGTCGCTCAATTCCAGAAAACCTTCCTGTTGTGCGATGCCCACGAGCATGGACGTGACGGTTTTACCGGCGGAAGCCCAGTACCAGATACTGTCTTTGGTGAAACTGTCGAAATACTTTTCCAGTACGATTTTTCCGTCCTTCAGCAGCAGGAACGCTTTGGTGTTGGCCAAATCCAAATGCGCATACAGCGAGTCGATCCTGTCCGGGCAATAACCGAGCGATTGCGGGGAAATGGTATCCCAAACCGTGTTGTTGTTCGGAGGGAAATACAGGGATTGAGCGGGAAGGCAGGCAAATAACAGGCCCAGGGAAAGGGTGGCGACGATTCGTTTCATGCTTTAATTACTTTTGCTGTTGGAACAACTACCAACGGAAAAGTTTAAGATGGCAGTCTGTAAAAATTGCGCTT
>JAKLJF010000426.1:4765-5034 GCA_023151335.1 Thermoanaerobaculia bacterium
CAGAATGCGGCCAAAAGGCCAAGACCAAAAGGATCACTACCAAAACAGTTTGGGAAGAAGTGCGAAAAAGCGTCATCCATTACGATCAGGGCTTTTCGTACACGGTACTGCAATTACTGCGCCGCCCGGGACATGCTATCCGGGAGTACCTGGAGGGCAAAAGAGTCAATCATATCAAGCCGGTGAAATTTTTGCTTTGGAGTACCGCAATCAATTTCCTGGTTTTTCACCTGTTGGGTTTGGATGCTGAAATGATCAACTCGATAGCG
>JAKLJF010000427.1:0-429 GCA_023151335.1 Thermoanaerobaculia bacterium
GGATCCAGCGGATCGCCGGGGAAGGCATGATCAGTGGAGGTGGGACTGCCGGGGTTGTAGCCGTCTTTGCCTTCGCTCACAGGCGTACCGGTCCTCCACCGGCCCTGCAGATTATAATAATACTCGAAGGGAGCATCCGGATCGTGGCTGTAAGTCGGTGGGTTTCCAACGGAGGGGTTATTATAATACATGAATTTATCCAGGGATTTTCCGAGCAGGGTGACGGATTGTGCCGGCGGGTTTTGGCCGAATGCGAATTCTCCTTCGGGGCACAAAAAGCCGTTGGCGCCATCGGCATTATCCATATTATAGCCAAAAAACGCATTCAGACCGGGCAGGCTCCCCACGTAATCATCGTCGGGGCAGCCGATGTCGATATCTGCCCAGATACCGGCGTAGCAGGAATCGAGCATCTCCGGGCCGCGGAAA
>JAKLJF010000427.1:439-5022 GCA_023151335.1 Thermoanaerobaculia bacterium
GGTGAACACCGTGTTGTTCAGCGCCGGTTCGTTGCCGCAATCGAATACCCAGGCAGTCTGATGGATTTCGGCCTTGAGCCGGTACCGGGTATGGGTGGAATCGAACGGCGCGCCGAAACTGTTGTACACGCTCCAGATAAACTGCGCCGGGACAAATGGCGAACCGCCGCTCAGTTGTACCGCCGGGTAGTCGCCTTTCAGGGGATTGTACGTGCCGTCGCCGTCTTTATCGTAAAAAGGCGCCAGTGGCCTGTCCGGCGGAAGGTCGTAACCCTGCACCTGGGCAAAAAACGGGTTGCCCCGTGCCGGCCAGCCCATGATTACCGGAAATTGCTGGATGGCCAGGGTCGGATCGTTATTCCAGGCGGGCAGCTGACTCAAAAAGACGGGAATACCGGCGCCTTCAACCTTGAACGCGCGGTCCCAATCGAGGCAGTTTTGAGTGGTGGTAAATCCGTCGTCGTCGAGCGGGCCGGGAAAAGAACCTTTGAGGAAGAAGGAATGGGTGAGAGCCGTCAGTTTCAGCTGATTGTTGGGCGCGCGTCCGGCGATCCACAGGGCGGCGCTGTGTATAGTGGCCGGCCCCGTGCCGCCGGACTGCGGGTTTGGGATAAAGCCGCGGCCGCCGAACAGGGCGCCACCCGCGTTGATGCGGGCAAGCAGGTTGTTGGCATCGAGCTGGGCGGCGGCAGCGGCGCCGGTGCAGTTTTGGGCGGGAAGCGGGGAGGCTTGCCAGGGGAACAGCAATAGCAGCAGGAGTGGAGATTTTTTCATGTTTCGGTCTAAGATTATACTTTGGGAGGTAAATTAAGCCGAAGAAAAAATACTGCCCTTGCCAATGAGTGAATGCCATACCCTGAGTTGTGAAGCAGGGATATGGATGAGTGGCCGGAAAATACGCGGGAGAATATACACGGCAATTGTGATCCCACCCGCTGCAGGATACCGAGTTTTGCCTTGTCGTCGGATTGCCGGATCGACAACAGGCAGGCCGTCTCGTGCGACAGCAGCGATTGGGCATTACAGTTTGCTTCGCATGAATCCGCCCAAAGATGATGGGCGGGGGGGCAAAAGGCAAATTAGCAAAAGGAGGGGCCGGTTGGGCAAACGGCATCCGCATCCGGCCCGGGAATATTACGCCATATCCTTCACCAGCAGCTGAAATCCGTTGCCGTGGATATTGACGATTTCGATAGCCGGGTCCTTGGCCAGGTATTTCCGCAGTTTGGTCACGAACACGTCCATCGAACGGGCGGTGAAGTAATTGTCTTCATGCCAGATCTTGGTGAGGGCCTCGGAACGCGGCGTCACGTCGTTGATGTATTTGCAGAACATTCGCAGCAATTCGGCCTCTTTCGGGCTGAGTTTCCACTGATTCTCTTCGCCGGGTATCGGATCGTTATACGTCAGAATACGCAGCGGATAATTGAAATGGAATTTGCCGATGATAAATTCGCGCTGGTCGTCGCGCGGGTCGGCGGTTTTATTCACCCGTTTGAGTACCGCCTGGATGCGCAACAGCAGTTCTTCCGAGTTGAACGGCTTGGCGATATAATCGTCGGCGCCGATTTTGAAGCCTTGCAATACGTCGTCTTTCATGGTTTTGGCCGTCAGAAAAATGATCGGCACTTCCTGGTCGCGTTCCCGGATTTCCCTGGCCAATGTAAACCCGTCTTTGCGGGGCATCATAACATCCAGGATACAGAGGTCGAACTGACCTTTTTTAAACGTCTCGAGGCCCAGCATGCCGTCGGTCGCGAGCGTGACGGAATAGTCGTGCATATCGAGATAGGAGCGGAGTACGTCGCCGAAATTTTGATCGTCCTCTACGAGCAGGATCTTGTAATTCGCATTTGCCATAAAACCGGTTCGTTAGTAGTAGTTTTTGAATTGAGACGTGGGTAATAACGCAATTTCCCCGACCTCAGTATATTTGTTAAAGCCCGTTCCCGAAATTTGTTAAAATTAGAATCTGTGAACAAGCAGAAAGTCTTTTTGACTATTTTGTTTAGTCGCCTGTCGAATATTTTCTGCCTGTGTCCGGGCAGGCAAGCAACTTCGCCACACGGTTTTTGTCTTTGGCGGTCGAGGGTTAAAGTCGTGTTAATGTCTGCTTAAAACGACCGACCGGTTTTGAAGTACGAATAATTTCGTAATACCTTTCGCCAAACAAATTCCTTGACTTAAACTAAAAATCCCTGCCTGATTTTAAAAAAGGGTGGGGGAGCTAAAATGTTTATTGCTATGAAAACAGTCGGTACCATCCTCACCGCCGCGTTCGCTTTATTGCCGTGGTGCTTTTCTCCCCTGTTAGCCCAACAATCCGTTCCTGCCGGCGACAAAAAGGTTGTTATCACCAAACGCACCCTCGACGCCGACGGTACGGAGACAACTGAAACCATTGTAAAAAAAGGCAAAGCCGCCGAAAACTTCAACGTAGACCAGTACATCAAAGAAAACCGCGCCGACAACGTCGAACTGGACGTGCGGGTTACAGCGGGCGATGACGACGACCGTACCGTCATCGTCAGACGGCACAACAACCGGGAAAACGACGATCAGTACGATTACAACTACAATTACCGCAACGACTTCGATTTCGAGATGGGGGAGGAACTGGCCGCGGCATTTGGCAACGACAATCGGGCATTCCTCGGCGTGGAAGAAGACAGCGATGAAAATCCCGATGAGCCGGGGCTGACGGTGGAAGTCGTGCGCGGCTCGGCCGCCGATAAAGCCGGCTTGCGCACCAACGACGTCATCCTGCGCCTGAACGGCTCCGAGATGAACGAGTGGGACCAGCTTTCCGAAATCATCGGCAAAGCCAAACCCGGCGACAAAATGAAGATCGTTTACAGCCGGAACGGGAAAAAAGCCGAAACGGAAGCCACGCTCACCAAACGCAGCGAGATAAAACGCGATGCTGAAGATCAGAAACGCGGCTTCCTCGGTATCACCGACGGCGACGACGACTGGAACGACGAGGGTGAAGCAACGGATGGCGTCAAAATCGATGTCACGGAAGACGGGGCAGCCGCCAAAGCCGGGCTCCGGGACGGCGACCAGCTGCTGCAACTGAACGACACGCCCATTAAAGACTGGGAAGACATTACCGACTTCATGTCGTACACCAGGCCGGGTGAAAAAGTGCGCGTCACGTACAAACGCGGCGGAAAACAAAACGTGGCAGAGGCTTCCCTGGGCGAACAAAAGGCCAAATCGCTGAATTTTGACTGGACGCCCAAAGACATCAGGATCAATATCCGGGAAAAGGAAGCCTGTCTGGGCGTTTATTCATCGGCTTCCGGCGAAGGGGACACGCGCGGCGCGAAGATTTCCGATTTTACCACTGAATCGGCAGCCCGCGAAGCGCAAATGAATGCCGGCGACGTGATCACGGCGATCAACGGCACGCGGGTGGAAGGGCACGACGAACTGTGGAACGAAATTGCCAAATACCAGCCGGGTGAAAAAGTAGCCGTGGAATACCTGCGCGACAATCAGCCGGCCCGCGTGGAAGCCACCCTGAAAGCCTGCCGCGACAACTCCAACCGCGTCATGCTGTTCAGCCCCGATGAAAGCGGCGATAAACGCCGGGAATTCACCCTATGGAACTGGGAAAAAGACGACCAAACCCGCCTGCGCAACAACCGCGTTATCACCATCCGCCGCGGCGCCGAAGGCGACGCCCCCACCCTGGAAACCAAAACCGACGAGGCCAGCGCCGCCGACCGCGGCCTGAAACTCGACAATTTCCGCGCCTATCCCAATCCTTCCCAGGGTCAGGTGACCGTGGAATTCCGCAGCGAACCCCTGCCCACCGTCGTATCCCTGCTCGACATTTCCGGCCGCCAGCTGTTTCGCGAAGAACTGAACGCCTTCAACGGCCAGTATTTCCAGCAATTCGACCTGTCGGAATACGCCAAAGGCAACATCGTGATCCACGTGCAGCAGGGCGAAAAGGTGTTTACGGAGCAGATCATTGTGAATTAAGATATTCGATATTTTTGGTTTCGTCCCGCTATTCCACACCGGAATAGCGGGGTTTTCGTTTTTTATGGCAAATCTTTGTCCTGAATTTTTACGCCACGGCCATGAATAGAACACGATTTGCCATTTTCGTTTTTCTCTTTCTGTTCCTGTTTCCCGCCTGCCAGTCCGATATCGAAACCGCGGAACACCGCGACGAACACGGACGGCTCGAACGCTACCAGCGCCGGAAAAAAGATTTTGCCAAAGAAGGACTTTACCAGCGCTTCCATGAAAAAGGCTACCTGCTGGAGGAAGCGCATTACCGCAACGACACCCTCGACGGCGAACGCAAATTTTTTCATCCCAACGGCAAAGCGGAAAGGATCGAACACTTTCAAAATGGCGTTTATGCCGGCAAATTCCAGCAATTTTACGAAAACGGCCAATTACAACTGGAGCAGGAATACGTCGACGGCGCACTGGAAGGCCTCAGCACCGCCTGGTACCCCAGCGGCGTGATGAAGGAAAAAGTGACCCTGCGCGAAAACGAAGAGAACGGCCCCTTTACCGAATGGTACGAAAACGGGAAACTCAAAGCCGTTGGAAGTTAT
>JAKLJF010000428.1 GCA_023151335.1 Thermoanaerobaculia bacterium
CCAGGGCAGCGGCACGAACACGATGATCCGGTTCTGCCTAGCCAAACGCACGCCGGACAACCTGAGCACCAATGGGATCACCCGGGATCAGAACAGCCTCACAGAAATAATCATGGAAACCGAGGACGCCGCCCTCAAAAACCTCAACCGCTGGGACCCCACGCAGTATATCAACATCTGGCTGGTGCGCGAGATATGCTCGGCGGGTTCCGGCTGCGGGGTGGCCGGCTACGCCTATTTTCCATCGGCGCACGGCACCGTTGTCGACGGCATCGTGATGGAAGCCCGCTGGTTCGGCTCTTCGCCCGGCAACACGGGCGTGCTGGCGCATGAAATGGGCCATTATCTTGGCCTGTATCACACTTTTCAGGGCGGCTGCACCAACAACGACTGCCTCATCGACGGCGACCGCGTGTGCGATACCCCGCCTGACAACAGCACCCTGTGGGTACCCTGCGACGCCCAGGTCAATACCTGCACGACCGATACCCAATCGGGCTTTGCCGCCGACCAGAACGATATGATCCTGAATTTCATGGATTACACCGACTTCGATTGTTTCCACGATTTCACGCAGGGGCAATCCGACCGGATGAACGCCGCCATCCAAACCATCCGGGCCAGCCTCCTGAGCTCCAGGGGCTGCAACGACCCCTGTCCGCAACCCGTGATCGCGGCTTTTACGCCCGCCTCGGCCACCATTTCAATCGGTCAAAGCCTGACTTTTACCAATATCAGCCAGAACGCATCGTCTTACAACTGGTCGGTGGCCGGCGTGCCCTTTTCCAGTGCCGTCAATGCCGCTTATACCTTTTCCGCGGAAGGCGTTTTTATCGTGACGTTACAGGCAAACAGCGCCACGCCTGACCTGTGCGTGCCGGATACGGCCACGGCGATCATACAGGTGGTTTGCCCGGTAGTGGCCGATTTTCAGGTCAGTACGCTGAATCCGGCGGCAGGCGAAACGGTGACTTTTACCAACAACAGCCAGAATGCCACGCAGTTCGAATGGTTTGTCGACGGCGTTTCGCAGGGGCCGGCGCTGAACAGCTACACCTTTAATCAGACCGGCGTGTATATCGTGCGCCTGGAAGCCGGCAACGGATTGTGTAAAAAAACGCAATTCCGGTACATCGCCGTCAAGGATTCGTGCAGCGATTTTTCCTTCCAAAAAACCTGGGGCGGCAGCGGTGATGACCGGGGTGTTCAAACAACCCTGCTGAGCGACGGTAACTTCATAATAGCAGGTCATACGCCCGGACCGGGAACCGGAAATGACATTGTGTTTCTCAAAACCGCGCCGGACGGATCCCTGATCTGGCAAAAAAAATACGGCGGCGGCGGCGACGAAGGGATCACGGCGCTGACGCCCATGCCCGACGGCGGCTGGGTGCTGGCCGGCTACAGCAGCAGTATGGGCGCCAACCACGACCCCCTGGCAGCCCGTTTTTCGGCCGACGGAACCGTAATGTGGCAAAAAACGATGGCCACCGCGTCGGGGGCCGACTATTTTACGGATGTCAAACGCACGGCCGACGGCCAGCTTGTCCTGGCCGGGGCAGTCAGGGCCGGCGGCAGTCAGGGCAGCGGAGCTTATCTGGGCAAACTGGATGCCGGCAACGGCAATACCCTGTGGTCCCGCATTTATGATGGGCCCCGCACCGATTTTATTCAAAATGTATGCGAACTGAGTTCGGGCGGTTTCGCCGCCTGCGGATTCACCATGTCTTTCGGACAAAATTCGAGCGCCATCCACGACGGTATGGCCTTGCGCACCGACGCTTCCGGGAATTTGATCTGGACCAAAGCCATCGGATCGGTCGACAATGAAGGGCTCTACAATATTTTTGAAACGTCCGACGGCGGTTTGATGATGATCGGCCCCACTTCGGGCTGGAACGGCCCGGGCGGCGGCGAATACCTGGACGACGGCTGGCTGGTAAAAACCACCGGCGACGGCAACCTGCTGTGGTCGAATATTTACCGCAGCGATCTGATCCTTGATTACGGCCCGGTCGGCGTGGTGCAGGAAAAGGACGGCAGCCTGGTATGGGCCGCCAACGACCCGGCCGCCTTCGGCGCCAATACGCCGCATTTTTTCAAAACCGATGCCTCGGGTAAGCTCCTGTGGTCGCGTATTTATCAGGGCCCCGATCAGGGGCGTATCCTGGATGTGAGCGCCCTGCCGGACGGGTATCTGTTTACCGGTTATTATATCGCCGGCGGGAACCGGGATATTTGTCTGCTGAAAACAGACGCGGCAGGACTGGCCGGACAATGCGACGAAATTCCCCATAATATGTTGGTACAATCGGTGCAGCCCCTCGTCGTAAACGGCCAGTTGAACACCCTGCAGGCGCCGGCCCTGCAAAACGCCAACCTTACCGCCGGCGCCGCGGCGTTAAACGAATCGGTACTCTGCCCGCCGGATTGCCTGGACGAGCCGCCGCCCTGCAAATCTTTTCAAAATACCTACGGCACAACGGCCGACGAACGCGGCATCACCGGCATTGAAATGCCGGGCGGCGGCTACCTCGTGGGCGGCAATATTACCCAAAACGGCGATCAGGACATCCTGGTCGCCCGCCTCGATGCCAGTGGTGAAGTCCTGTGGAGCAAACGCTACGGCAGTACCAATCAAACGGAGGCGATATTCGACCTGCAGACCAGGCCGGATGGCGGCTTCTTTATTTCCTTTACCCTGGGTACCCCTGCCGATGCAGCTTTCGCGGTATGCGACCCTGACGGAAACGTGCAATTCAGCCGGCGTATCATCACATCTGCCGGCAGCTTCACGGATGTATTTTACGACATCATCGCCACCTCCGATGGCGGCTACCTGGCCGCCGGCTCATTTTCTCCGAATGACAATTCCAACTGGTCGGCATTTTTCCTGAAAATGGACGCCGCCGGCGCTACCCAATGGTACCGCGGCTGGAATAATACCGGCACCGATTTCGTCACCGGCGTGCGCGAACTGCCCGGCAGCGGCTATATCGCCTCGGGCTACGGCAACTCCTTCGGCCTCGGCGGAAACCACGATGGCATAGCCTACCGGCTCGACGCGGCGGGCAATTTACTTTGGACCAAAGCATATGGAACAGCTTCCGAAGGCGGATTCAGCGACGTGGCCATCGCCGCCGACGGCGGATTTCTGTTTGCCGCCGGACTGTGGAATTTTAATACGCCGAATACCCCCGAAGGCGGCATCGTGCGCACCGACGCCAACGGCAACCTGCTATGGACCAGGATCTACCGGCCCTCCAATAACCTGGACTGGGAAACGGCGGGTCTCGTAAATACTCCCGACGGGAACTTCGTTATCGCCGGCCGCAACCGGCCCAATACCGGCGATACCAAGGCATATTTACTGAAAATAGACGCATCGGGGCAGTTGATCTGGAGTAAACAATACGGCGGTCCCGGTTTGGAATCGCTCTCCGATGTGCGCGCACTCACCTCGGGCGATCTGCTTTGGACCGGCCGCACCACCAGCGCCGGCAGCGGCAGCGGGGATATTTACGTGCTGAAAACCGATGCCGACGGCTATGCCGGCCTTTGCGCCGAAACGCCGCATACCACCGCGGCCATCCCGTTGCAAATCACCCAAACAAACGGCTCGCTGCAGGAACTTACACCCCCGCCACTGCAAAACCTGTCGGTCAACGTTCAAAATATCGACGTAACCAAAACCGAAATTTGCGCGCCCGACTGCGACACTCCCGAAATTTGCAACAACGGCCTCGACGACGACGGCGATAGCCTGTTCGACTGCCTCGACCCCGATTGCGACTGCCACAGCTGCGATGGCTCGGAAACGAATATCTGGTACTTCGGCCGGCAGGCAGGTCTGAATTTTTCGGATAACCCGCCACTGATCCTGACGGATGGCAAAACCAACACCAACGAAGCCTCGGCCGTGGCAAGCGACCCGCTCGGCCGCCTCATTTTTTATACCGATGCCAAAACGGTTTACCAGCGCAACCACACGGCCATGCCCAACGGCAGCGGCTTGTTCGGGCACGGCTCCTCCAGCCAAACGCTCATCGTGCCCCATCCCGGTAATTCCGCCCTGTTTTATGTGTTTACGCCCGACAGTTACGACAACGGGCCCTTGCGCGGATTATCGTATACCGTGGTGGATATGTCGCTCAACAATGGTTTTGGCGACGTGCCGGCGGGGCAAAAAAACCTCCCGCTGACGCCTGCCTCTGAATTGGTGGAACAAATCAGCGCCGTGCGGCACTGCAACGGTACCGATTTCTGGGTGCTCAACCACCGCAAAACCAGCAACGCCTTCCTGGCCTACCGGATCGATCAAAACGGCCTGAACGCCACACCCGTGGTCAGTAATGCCGGCACCGGCGGCCCCGCGCCCAACGGAAACTACAACGTGATCGGGCAAATGAAAATATCGCCCGACGGCCTGCGCCTGGCGCGGGCGCTATACCACGGCAACGCCGTGGAAGTGTTCGATTTCGACCCGGCTACGGGAATCGTCGGCAATCCCATGTTGTTGCAGGGGCCGGGGCTGATCAATCCTTATGGCGTGGAATTTTCTCCCGCGGGCCGGTTCCTGTATGCGACCGGTCTGGGCAACCCCGCCAGTCTTTTTCAGTTCGATTTGCTGGCCGGCGATGCCGCTGCTGTCGCGGCTTCCGCCGTGCAACTGGCGTCATTCCCGGGCATTTATCATTATGGGCAACTGCAATTGGCCAAAAACGGCAAAATATACACTACCAACAGCGGTCCGGGGGTGTTCACCACACAGTTGGGCGTTATTCACCATCCGGATGAACCCGGGGCCGCCTGCCTCTACCAGGAAAACGGCCAGGCACTGACAGGCACACCGGGAACCAACCTGAGTTTGCCGAACTTTCTGGTGAGTTATTTCTGGAAACTGGCCGTCTGGTTTGAAGAAGCCGATCTGGAAGACACGGTATGCCAATTGCCGACAGTGCAAACTTATTCTCTCAAAAAACTGCCCTGCGGCGTTCAATCGGTCGACTTCCAGGTCAG
>JAKLJF010000429.1 GCA_023151335.1 Thermoanaerobaculia bacterium
ACGGGCGAGTTGCGCTTCAAATTCGGCGTCGGCGCCCGGC
This sequence comes from Thermoanaerobaculia bacterium, assembly GCA_023151335.1. Classification (GTDB taxonomy): domain Bacteria; phylum Bacteroidota; class Bacteroidia; order Chitinophagales; family Saprospiraceae; genus M3007. The sequence goes on from JAKLJF010000429.1 coordinate 41, forward strand.
GCCACCCTGACGAGCAGATTATTGTCCCAAACTTGTCTGTATTGAAAAAGGCAGTTTTCGTCGGCCTCAAAGGAAGATTTATGCCGGTAGTAGTCGACTACGCCGAGTACCCGTTTATCGGTGCCGATGGTCTTTCCAAGCGCTTCCTCCTTCCCGAACAGATCTTCTGCCAGGTGCCGGGTAATGACCACCGGTTTGACAGGACCAAACGTATCAGCCGCGGTAAACCACTTTCCCGACAGAAGTTGCATGCCCATAACGGAAGGGAAACTCGGATCAACTGCCACCCAATCGCTCATCGCTTTTTTTCCCTGATATTCGTATTGACTGTTCATGCCGCTAAAACTGAACGGCACATTGCTGGAGGAAAAAGAAAAATCTTCTATGCCCCGGTTGCTTTTCAGGTATTGACCAATCAGTTCACAATTTTGCCGGCGCACACTGTCGCTCTCCGTGTTGAATTGTAAAAAAATCGCCCACACGCGATCGGTAGACAGCCCGGCCGGCGTGATATAATTGCGGAAGGTGTACACGCCGAGGCTCCATACCGCGAATAAGATGAGAAAGGAAACGAAGATCTCGAGCATCATCAGAAAATTGCTCTTTTTCTTCTTCCAGATGAGTTTAAAGATATGATTTAGCATAAAAAAAGGTTTGAAGGTTGCTGATTAAAGGTTGCTGGTTTTAAGGTTGCTGGCTTGAGGGTTACATAACCCTTGGCCTTTTTATTGAGGATGTCAAAAGTTATGTAACCTGCTAACCTCTTAAAGCTTCCACTGCCGGCAGGCGCGACATTCGCCAGGCCGGATACACGCCCGACATCAGACCGAATATAAGACTGAGCGTCAGGGCAACGGCCACAACGGTCCAGTTGATCGCCAGATCGGCATAAGGGATGAGGTGGCTGCTGTTGAACCACCAAATAAAGACCGCCGAGATCAGAATGGCCAGCAGGCCGCCGAAAATGGTCAGAATAATGTTTTCAATGACGAACTGGGTCACCAGTTTCTGTGCGGAAGCGCCGAAAGCCTTTCGGATGCCGATCTCGGAGGCGCGTTCGAGGATACGGCTGATATTAATATTCACCAGGTTGATGGCGGGAAGACTCATGAACAAAAGGGCGAAAATGGTGACGAACAAATAAAACCTGGCGCGGGCCGAGCCGTCTCCGCTGCCGAAGAACATATCCCGCACGATGCTGTCGAAATACGTGCTCAGACCGGCGTTGAGGCGATCGGGGGTGAAGCCGCCATAAGTCAGCAAGGGAATGCGGGGCACCACTTCGGCGTATTCCTGCTGGATTTTGGGCAGATCGGCCGGCGTTTTGGCCATAACAATGGCGGTATAACCCCCATTGTATTCTTTGACCTCTTCAGATGCCCTTTTTTGCAAATGGTATGGTATGTATAAATCGGCGGCAACAACCAGCCGCGTGATCGGACAGCCGCGTATCACCCCGATCACTTTCAGGCTCTGGCCGTTGATTTCCATCGTTTTACCCACGGCAGACACGCCTTTGCCAAAGTAGTCGTCGCGGGTATCGGTGTTGATGATCACCACCTGTTCATTGTTGTCGACGTCCTTTTGCGTATATGCCTTTCCTTCCAGGAATTCAAATCGGGTGATCTCCCAAAACACCGGATCGGTGTATTTGAAAAAAAGGCGGAGTTTTTTACCGTTGCCGTAGATGTTTATTGTATTCGGCACCGTGGAAAAGGCTGTTTTTTCAGGGGTTTTGAGCGTTTTGATATAGTTGTTGATGTAATAGAGACTCATGGGCCCCCGGCGCATACCGCCTTCCTTTGTATTTTGCTCTTCCAGGAGCGTGGCATACAGGCAACGGTCCCGGTTGACCTCCGGATAGTTACCCGAAAAAATGTGTTCGTAAAACGCCGTGAGCACGATCAGGATACTCAGCGTCATGCTGATGCCGAACAGCGTAATAAAGGTGAACATCTTGCGCCGCTTCATGACGGCCAGGGTGATTTTCAGATAATTGGTTAGCATACCGCTTAAAGGTTACGGGTTGAGCGGGTTTATCGGGTTTAACGGGTAATTGCAGGGCCTAAAAAAACCCGTTAAACACGTTAAACCCGCTCAACCTCTTTTTAATTCACGAATGTATTGGACGAAACCAGCGACCCGTCGAACAGGCGGACGAGGCGATGGGTGCGGCGGGCCATGTTTTCATCGTGGGTGACCATGACGATGGTAGTATGATCCGTGCGGTTGAGGTTTTCGAGGATCTCCATGATCTCGTTGCCCATGGCGGAGTCGAGGTTGCCGGTGGGCTCGTCGGCGAGGATGATTTCCGGTTTGCCCACAATAGCGCGGGCGATGGCGACACGCTGTTTTTGTCCGCCCGAGAGTTGGGAGGGGTAGTGTTTCATCCGGTTGGACAGGCCTACTTTCTCCAACGCCGCCGAGGCCAGGCGCCGGCGTTCGCCGGCAGATACGTTCCGGTACAGGAGGGGTAATTCCACATTGTCGAGTACCGGTAAATCGTTGATCAGGTGATAGCTCTGGAAAATAAAACCGATCTTTTGATTTCGGAAACGGGATAGTTTTTTATCGGAGAAATCATCGATCTCTTCCTGATCCAGCCTGATACGGCCTTTGGTTGGTTCGTCCAGCAAACCCATGATGTTCAGCAGGGTGCTTTTTCCGGAGCCCGAAGGGCCCATGATGCTCAAAAACTCTCCTTTTTCTATGGACAGGGAAATATTGTTGAGCGCAAGGGTCTCTATCGTTTCAGTGCGGTACACTTTTTCAATGTTACTGAGGTGAATCATATATTTAGTTATGAGTTATGAGTTATGAGTTATGAGTTATGGCGGTTAGCCCGACTAATGACGAAATGACGACCAATGACGAATCACTCCTGAATTTTACGTTGTTTTTCAAAATCATACAGGGTCAGCCAGCGCAGTTGATAGTAGGCAGCCCAATAATCGCGCAGGGCGCTGATAAAATCGCGGCGGGCCTGATCTTTTTCTGCGAAGGCTATACTTAAATCGGTGATGCTCAGATCGCCCAGTACATAGCGGTCTTTGGCGATCTGGTATTTTTCGGCGGCGATGGAATCGGCCTGGGCCGTGAGGGTCAGCTGATCTTTGAGCATTTCAAAAAGGGTGACCTGCGTATAGATCTGTTGTTTAAAATTCTGCTGGTCCTGTTCAATGGTGTATTGGGTGAGTTGTTGGTTGGCCTCCGCCGTTTTCCGGCGCGATTGGGTGCGGCCCCAATCGAGAATGGGCATAGTAAAGGCTACTGACACGAGTTGCTGGTTTTGAGGTTGCTCGTACACTTCGCCGATGGTCTGGCCGCGGTTTGAAAACCCCACATTGGCCGTCAGGGCGGCGTTCAGGCCGGTTTCGGCTTTTGCTTTGGCGACATCCCTTTTCGCTTCGAGCAGGCGGCGGCTGAAAGCGATGGCGTCGGCGCGGTTGGCGTATGCTTCGACCAGGGCCTTTTCGGCAGAGACAGCGGGTTTGCTTTGCGGCCGCGGTTCTTCCAGTTCCAGTTTGTCGCCGTTTTGCAGGCCGATATAGGCTTTCAGGTTCAGGGTGCAAATTTCCACATCCCGCCGGGCGGTGGCCACGGCTTTTTCCGATTTAAGTTGTTCGAGGCGCAATTGCAGGATTTCATTTCGGCTGATCTTGCCCAGGTCGAATTTTTCCTGTGCGATACGCAGGATATCGCCGGTGTTTTGCTGGTTGGTGGTAGCGATGGAGAGGTTTACCTGGGCCAGCAGCAGGTCGAAATACAGGCTGCTGGCCCGGAAGGCGATCTCTTCCAGCGATTCGAGGTATTCCTGCCGGCTTTCTTGGTACTTCAGGGGTTCAATTTTCCGGCCCCATTTCAATTCGTTGAAGCGGAACAGCGGTTGTTCCAGTCCCACGGCGAAAAGGGTGCCGTTGTAGAGGGTGTTGTTGCGCGAAAAATCGTCGAAACGCTGCATTTGGGTGGTGGCATAAATAGTGCCTCCCGTGCGGGCAATATTCTGCTCCAGGGAAAGCCCGACGGAGGAATTGTTGTACCGCACCGGCTGGAACAAAATGGTGCCGTCGGGTTGTACCACTTCGTTGAAAGAGCGCGTAAAAGCCGGCAAGCGGCTGTCGAGCAGCAACTGCGGTTTGAAGTTCGACTGGAACGTCCGGTATTCCCAATAACGCGTTTCCCGCGTGGTAGCGGCCTGCCTTGCGGCGATGGACTGCCCCCTGGCCATATCCACCGCCTCTTGCAAGGTAAGCCGCCCGGCGGCCTGGCCGAAGCTGAAGGTAGTAGCCGCACCAAACAGCAATGTCTGGAAAAGGATTGTTTTCATAGCCTGGCGTCTTACCGGATGTCTATTGATTTAATGTTTTTGTATCTGCTCATATCCGTGATGATCACGGAATCGCCCGGTTGGAGTCCTTCCGTAATTTCCACAAAGTCAAAATTGCTCAGTCCGACGCGCACGGTACGGCGTTCGGCTTTACTGCCGCGCAGCACGAATACATCCTGCACGGCGCCGCCTTTGAACGCCGGGCCGTTTTGCACCCGTACTGTCCCGGGCTTCGCTTCGGTCACCAGGAACAATTCCACTTTCATACGCGGCCGAAGTTGTTTGCTGGCATGCTGGTCGTCGAGCGCCACATCGAAGGCGACGACGTTATTGGAAACGGCAGGATGAATATTGACGAGCGTACCGCGCACCAGTTCATCGCTGATCCGGACAACTACCGGCATACCGGCGCGCAACTGGGCGGCATAGGTATCGGAAATACTGCCCAGCACCTTGAAACTGCCCAGGTCGGCCACACGGGCCAGGATGTCTCCTTCGTTCACTTTGGCGCCCAGGCTGAGATTGACGTAGGTGAGTACGCCCGCCCGGCTGGACACGATATCGGCCTGGCGGAGTTTGCGCTCGAATTCGCTCAACTCTTTTTCCTGGATCGCCGCGGAGATCTCCGATTCCCGGATGCTCGTTTTCATG
>JAKLJF010000042.1 GCA_023151335.1 Thermoanaerobaculia bacterium
GGCAGCGGTAAAATCGTAGGTCAGCAAAAAGCGGTCGAATAAGGGGTTATACCAATACACCGAGTCGTTGTGCGCATAAGTGAGCAGCGGGTCCAGCTGCACGATGTCGCCGGTCCATACCTTTTTATACCGTTTAATTTTCCGGCAGGTACGGCCTTTCACAACCGTATCGCCCACCACTTCCGAATGATAATAACCCAGGCCGATAGGCTCGCTGATACCGGCGCCCTGCCGGTGATACCATTCGGCGCCGAGCGGGGCCCAGACGGTTTGCGCGGCAACATGAAAGGCAATGAAAAGGCCGAGCAGTGTGGGGAAAGCAGGTTTCATCGTTCAATATTTATACGTGATAGTATTTGGTTTGCCTATCGCAAAGAATACTGGCGCAGCCAATTGGCCAGTCAAAAATAAGGAACGGATGAGCGGCTATGAAATCTATGGTAATATTTTGCCAAGGCTGGCGACCCGATTGACCAAAAAAAGCAGAACACTGAACCCCACATCTCAAAACACCGCCCTAACCTGCGCCCTGCCCACGTGCACCATGCGGTTTTCGCCCGTTTTCCGGCCTTCGTAGTTCAGGCTGAGTTGTACGGAGCGCGACAGCTGGCGATCCACATTGATGCTCCACAAAAAGTTTCGCCCGTCCTGCAGGCCGTCGAGCATGGCATAAGCCACGGCGGAATTGGCGGCGCCGCTATAGGAAATGCGCGCATAAGTGGCCCGTGTCCGGATGGAAGTGACCGCCCGGAATCCGGCGTCGTTGGGTTTCCCCTGGGGGTTCCAGCTCATTTCGGCGCTCCAGTCGGTCTGGCGGGCGCTTTCGGCTGAAGGCAGGGTGTTGCGGCTGTCGCGCCAGGCGTAGGAGGCGATGAGCCGGAAGGTTCGCGTGGGCAGCCAGCTCAGTTTTGGCGCGACCCGCCAGAACAGGATGTCGTAATCCCTGGCGTTAAAGGTTTGGCTGTCGTTCACTTTTTTGCCCCGGCTGAGGTCGAGTTCGCCGCTCCAGTGCCGGCTGAAGTTGACGCGGCCGTGCAGGGTCCAGTCGCCCAGGCGGCGGCTTTCGAAACCCGTGGTGAGGGCATTGCGGCCCCGGTTGTCCGACCACGCGAGCGAGGCATCCCAGGCCGGGTCGGCGCGGTTGACGTACAGGGCGTTGCGCAGGGTGGCCGACACGGCCACGAGCGCCGTATCGGCCACGGCCAGGTCGAAGGGGTTCCAGGCCGGCTCGCCGCGCGCCGAGGCCAGCACCCGCCGGCTGATCTGCAGGTTGCTCTGCGTGGACAGGCGGCTCATCAGCCGGCGCCAGCGTTTTTTCGACTGGCCCCACACCAGCCGCGGATCGAGCCGCAGGCTTTGGTTGAGCGTGGTATTGTTGGTGCGCAGGTAGTCGGTAGTAGTCACGGCTACGCGGATGTATTCGGCCTGATCCTGAAAAACGGCGATCTCCATTTCATCCACCTGCAGGATACTGTCGCGGTTGCGGTCGACCCAGGCGTACTGGCCTTCCCCGGGATTGACGCGGACATAACTGAATTCAAGCCTGGGGCTTTGGCCGGAGCCGAGTTCGTAGCCGGCGGTAAAGGCCAGGGCGTTTTTCCAGGCGTTCAGGGTGTAGTCGAGGCGCCCCAGGTAGGTTTGCTGGGGGTCGAGTGTGGTGAGTTCGGGATCGATGATGCGCAATTGGCGCCAGGAAAGGTTCCAGGCCAGGGTACCCCATTTTCCCGTTGGGGGCGTCCGTCCGTTCAGGTTAGTTTCGTCCACGGAGGTGTTTTGCCGGAACGATTGGCCCAGCGGCACAAAATCGTTGCGGCGCATCCAGGCAGCGCCCCATTGCCAGGCGCCCTGCGTTTCAGGAGTTTGCCAGTAAAGCCGGGTCAGGTCGTACCAGAAGCTGGCGCGGTTGAGCGTATCTGCGTTGGCAGGCCGGCGCTCGTTGCGCTCGCGTTCGCCGTAAAATCCGATTTTGAACAGGGGTTTTTTGTCTTTCCGGAAAAAGGTTTTGCCCAGGTCGAATTTGGGCCTTGAGAAGCGGCTGTTTTCAGCGGTACCGTTTGTTTGCAACAGGTTTATTTCTGCCAACAGATCGAAACCCCGGCGCTGAAAACGGCCCTGCGCCGTGTGCCGGAAGCCGTCGTAAAGGCCTTCGCGCAGAAAAGCGCCGAATTCGTAGCGGGCGTTGCCCCATTCTTTTTTTTGCAAACTGAATCCGCTGCGCGCCCAGTGTTCCGCGGCGGGCTTTTCGGCCGTACCGATGTTCCAGTCGCGCACAAATTCGGCTGGCCGGTAAGGGTTTAACGGCACAAATTGCCGGCCGGCAAATTCATACGTGCCATTCAATTGAAGCTGCCAGCCTTTGGCGGCGCCGGACGGAAACAAATTTTGCCGCAGGCTGAAAAAACCACCCAACCCGGTATTGTCGTCGTTGCCAAGGGGAGAAAAGCGGTTCAAATCGCGGTTGCTGACCGCTATTTCGGCCTGCACCAGCGTACTTTTCGACAGTTGTGTTTCCGTTCCGGCGGTAAACAATTGCCGCGATTCAGGGGCGATCAGGCGCACCACGGGCTCAAAGTTGCCGGACGGCTGGCAAGTGAGCGGGTCGGGCGCCACCCAGCGGAATACGCGGCCGTTCGCGGCAGTTTGTACCTGTACGTAATTGCCCTGCCCGGCCGGCACCTCGGTAAAACGCGCCGCGTAGCGGGCACTGTCCGGATTCGTAGAGTAGACCAAAACAGGCGTCAAAATGCCGCAAACCAGGGTATCCGCCGACTTGTACAACACCCGTCCGCGATCGAATTCGCCTTCGAGGGTATCGATGCCGGAAGCGTAGGCATCCTGCAGGTTGTCGCCGGCCTGGGCCAGGCGGCCGCGTTCGGCTGCCGACAGTTCCTGCGCGCCGCCGGCATTGCGGCTGTCCTGCTCGGAATAGGCGTTGAAATAGAACAGGCTCTTACGCCCCTGCCAGGAAGCATTGGCAGCCAGGGTGGAGCGCAGGTACGTCTGCACGGCGTATTCGAATTCGATAATGATGCGGCTGTCTTTGGAAATGAGGCGACGGGGGGTGAAGGTAACTTCGCCCAGATTGTAGTCGATAATATAATCGTCGTCGAGCCCGCGACGCAATAGCAAGCCGTCCAGAAATACTTTTTCCGTACCGGCCAGCACGATGATGAACCGCTCGCCCTCGGCGCCCAGCAGGCGGTAGGGACCCTGGTTGCCCTCCTGGCCGGCCACGATCTGGCGGGCGAATTTGCCCCGGGAAATGGCGGCGGCCAACCGGATTGTGGATTGCGGATTGTCCCGAGGCCTCGGGACGGATTGCGGATTGCGGATTGCGGAATTATCAGTGCTCCCCGGGGCGGTAGCCGGAACCACTTGAGTTTGCGCAGAATCTGGACCAATCCGTAATCCGTAATCCGTCCCGAGGCCTCGGGACAATCCGTAATCCGCAATTACCATAGCGCCTTGCAGCCGTTTGAAATAATTGGTAAAATAACCGGAGACTTGGGGGCGGGTCAGGTCGAAATCGCCGGCGGTGAGGCTGAGGTTTTTGCGTTTGAGTTGCACGAAAATCCGGTCGAACTCCTGGAGCTGGCGCGTGGTACCATCGGGTTGCAGGGGAATGGAGTTGTCGGACAGGGCGGCCTGTATTTCCAGGTCGTTGCCAAGCCGGCCACCGAGCTGGAGGTTGAGGTTGGAGTTGAAGGCCAGGTTTTGGTTGTTGCCGAACGACAGGCCTCGGGTATAGGCGCCGTTCGAAACCAGTCCGGCCGACTCCCAGGGCTTCGAGGGCGGTTCGTAGGGCGTATAGTCGAATTCGATGTCGTTGCCGGCGCCGGCGCGGCGGATAGCGGCGGTGTCGAGCCGTTGCACAGGGGCGGCCAGGTTTTGCGGCAACACGCGGTAGTTCACGTAAAGCCGACTGTTAGTCGGCTTAAACCGCCCGGTATCGATCTTCAAATAATTATTCTCCAGCGAAAAAAACGACAAATCCACTGCTTGCCCGCTTACAGCATCAAATACACTAAGTAAAGGCGCGGCCACCGTCAGCGAATCCAGTTGTTGCAAGGGCAGGCGGGCGTCGATGATGCGCGTACGGAGGTTGGAGAAGGGCTGTTGGGCAGAAAGAGACAAACCGAACGAGATCAGGATTAACCACGGAGGCACGGAGGCACGGAGGATCACCCCGGGAGTATCCAGTATCCTTAACAAACATTTCCGGAACAAAATATACCACATGCCAGCAAACCGGACGCCGGGCAAGCGAAATGCGTTGCCTTTGCGCCCGAAAAATACAGCGCATTATTCGCTGTCGTCAAAGATCGGTTTTACCGCGGCGGAATCGAGCGGCGGGATGGTTGCCGGCGGCAGGGGTTTGAATGGCCGTAATTGTTTCAACGAATCGGTCACTTCCTGCAAGGCCTCGTACAGCAGCAGCGAGTCGGCGATCTTTTCCGCCTCGGTCAGCAGCGCCGCCCGGCATTTGGCCGTTTCTTTTTTCCGGAAGTCGCTCACCCGTTCATCCACTTTTTCGCGGATGATACGCTCCCTGCCGCGTTTACAGGAAGCGATCAAAAGTAAAACAATTGCGCTGAGGAAAAAAAATTTTACTGCCCTTAAACCTTCCATACCCTGGCTATGTTAATTTACAATTAAAAAAATGTGAAGCTTAGTGTACAGCATACACCCAAGTCATTTTACCTTTGTACCGCAAATGTTGAAAAACATACCGTATTCTTTGCAAATATTCGCTTTATTATAGCGTCTGTTTAAGACTGTTTTCATTTGGTTTTTTGGGGTTTATTACAGGGTCACTGCCGTTAAGGTAAGTGCCCTGTTTTGTTTATGAGGGTTTAGAGGGTTTAGAGGGTTTAGGGGGTTTAGAGGGTTTAGAGGGTTTAGAGGGTTTAGAGGGTTTAGAGGGTTTAGAGGGTTTAGATGCGTCAAAAATATATCAGGATTTGAGCATTGGCGCGCTGCCGCTGTCGGAAACCTTATCTTTGCGCGGCATTTTAAAAATCATTGGATCATGTTTTCCCGCCCTCGCCGCAACCGACAATCCGCCGCCATTCGTGGCCTCGCCACGGAAACCCACTTGAGCGTTCAGCACCTCGTTTTTCCGCTTTTTGTGCTCGACGGCGCCAATATTCGCAGTGAAATCCACTCTTTGCCGGGTATATACCGTTTGTCGGCAGACAACCTGTTGCACGAGATCGAGTCCTGCATGAATCTGGGTCTGACAAATTTTATCGTCTTTCCCGCCGTGGCGGATGCGTTAAAAGACCAAACAGCCACTTACAGTTATTCCCCTGAGAATTTTTACCTGCGCGTGGCGCGGGAGGTAAAAAAACGGTTCCCCGAATGTTGCCTCATCAGCGACGTGGCCATGGACCCCTACAGCAGCGACGGCCACGACGGCCTGGTGCGCAAGGGTGAAATCGTGAACGATGAAACCCTGCCCATACTGGCCCGGATGTCGGTGGCTCAGGCGGAAGCCGGCTTCGACATGCTCGGCCCCTCCGACATGATGGATGGCCGGGTAGGGTACATCCGCCAGGCGCTGGACGATCAGGGCTTTACGAAAACAGGCATACTGGCCTATACCGCCAAATACGCCAGCGCCTTTTACGGCCCCTTCCGCGACGCGCTGGACTCGGCGCCTAAAAGCGGCGATAAAAAGACCTACCAGATGAACCCGGCCAACAAACGCGAGGCGCTCATCGAAGCCGGGCTCGACGCCGCCGAAGGCGCCGACATGCTGATGGTAAAACCTGCCCTGCATTATCTCGACGTCATCCACCTGCTGAAGGAAAATTATCAACAGCCCATTGCCGCTTATCACGTCAGCGGCGAATGCGCCATGCTGCGCGCAGCCTGCAACAACGGCTGGCTCGACTTCGAACGCGCTATGCCCGAAACCCTGCTCAGCATTCGCCGCGCCGGCGCAGACGTGATCCTGACTTATTTTGCAAAGGAATTTGCCCAACGATTCCCGGGCGGGATATGATTTGTTGATTTGTTGATTTGTTGCCGGGGGCTTTTTTCAAATCAACAAATCAACAAATCAATACACCTTCTCCCCCCGTTCCAGCCAGACGCCCCAGGTTTTGTCGTAGGCATGCACGGCGTTGGTGGGGCCTTTTTCATTATAAACGGGAAATCCCTGGTTTACCCATTCGAAAATGCCGCCGTACAGATTGGCGACCCGGGTAAAACCCGCGGCCAGTAACTGCTCGGAAACCTTTTCGCTGCGGTAGCCGACAGAGCAGTACACGACGATCCGGCTGTTTTTGTCGAGTGGAGGAAGCTGTGCCACGGAAAACGAATCATACCCCACGTGAATAGCGCCTTTCAGGTGGCTGACGCGGTATTCCCGCGGTTCGCGGGCGTCGAGAAAAATAAGGAAAGCGCTGTCGCGCGCGGCGGCAGATACGCTGATCTCCGGCACGCTGTGCCGGAGCAAACCCTTTAACATCAGGCGGAAAGCGCCGCTTTTAACCTGGCTGTAGCCGGCCAGTGCGAGAAGCAACAGGCCGGCTACCAAGATTCCTTTTTTTTTCATAAATGCGTTGGTTCTTCGTGCATCCATGCAAAATTCGGAATTTTCGCCAAAGTAATATACCGTAGCGGTCTGATTGGAAATGTTTTGGCAACGCAAAGGGGCCAAAACGAAAATGAGAAGGGGGGAATACGGGAGTAAATACTGAAGGCGCGGCGGGGGCCCTGTGGATGAAAAAAATCCTACTGCCAGAAGGGAAGCAGTAGGAAAATCAAAACATACTATGAGAAAACTGGGACGAAGATAAAACGCCCGCAATCCGTAATCCGCAATCACCCATGGAAAAGCGCCGCGATCGACTTATGTTCCACCGTGTTGCGGATGGCGCGGGAGAATAGTTTCGCGGTGGAGAGTACCTTGATCTTTGACGATTCCCGCTGCAGGGGGATCGTATCGCACACGATCAGTTCGTTCAGCATGGATTTTTCAATGTTGTCGTATGCTTTTCCTGAAAGAACAGGGTGCGTACAGATAGCGCGCACCGAGCGGGCGCCTTTTTCCATGAGAGCATCGGCAGCTTTGCACAGGGTGCCGGCAGTGTCCACCAGGTCGTCGACGAGAATGACGTCGCCGCCACTGACGTCACCAATGACGGTCATAGCCGCTACCTCGTTGGCTTTGGTGCGGTATTTATCACAAATGACCAGTTCCCGTTTGAAATGTTTGGCGTACACCCGCGCCCGTTTGACGCCGCCTACATCCGGACTGGCAAAGATCACGTTGGACAGATCCTGTTTTTCCAGATAAGGCATATAAATGGCTTCGGAACGCAAGTGGTCCACCGGTATGTCGAAAAAACCCTGCACCTGGTCGGCATGCAGGTCCATCGTCATCACCCGGTTGGCGCCGGCGGTAGTGAGGAGGTTGGCGAGCAGTTTGGCGCTGATGGGCACGCGGGGTTTGTCCTTTCTGTCCTGCCGGGCATAACCAAAATATGGAATGACCGCGGTGATATATCCCGCCGAAGCGCGCCTGGCCGCGTCGATCCACAACAGCAATTCCACAATGTTGTCATGCGGCTGGCAGGTGCTTTGAATAAAAAATACGAAGGCGCCCCGCACGCTTTCATTGATGATCGGCTGCATTTCGCCGTCGCTGAACCGGGCCAGGTTATTGTCGCCCAGGGGAACATCGTAGTGAAAAGAGATTTCGGAGGCCAGTTGTTCGGAGGCCGAACAGGAAAACAACTTTACTTCGGGCATAGGTACGCCGGAATTGGAAGCAGATGACGGATCAGTGTGGTTGGAAAGCAAGAATGCCGGAACTTTGCGCAAAGGTAAAAAGCTTTGTCAGGTGAAGGACAAAAAACAAAGCTTGATTTGGCGGGAAATAAAAACTTGCGTTCATTTGCAGATAAAATACGCTTAAATCAGAAATAAAACATGCGTGTGATCTCGAAGGCCGGCGAGTACGGGTTGCGGGCATTGCTGTACATGGTATCGGAAAATGGGGAACAGGAGTACGTGAATATTCGCGACATGTCGGAAAAACTCGACATTTCTTTCCATTTTCTGACCAAAATACTGCAAAATCTTACCCAAAAGGGCTTGTTGCGCTCGTACCGGGGCCCCAACGGGGGCGTCGCTTTTCTGATCCCCCCGGAAAGTATTTACCTAACCGACCTGATCAAGGCCCTCGAAGGCGACGATTTTTTCGACAAATGCCTCCTGGGACTGCCCGGCTGCGGCGAAGCCCAACCCTGCCCCATGCATAACTTCTGGAAAGAAATAAAAGATAAACTGAAATCAGAATTTGCCCACACTACCCTGGCCGACCTGGGACAGGCCATCCGGAAACAACGGTTCCGGCTTATACCGTGAATTTTTTTTAAGGAATTTTTAAGATAAAATACTCCTTTATGCAAATACCTTTGTCGACCAATCCGCACCATGCAAAGCCTTTCTGAACCTCATGCCAAATCTTGCCAGCGCAATAGATAACACTAATCTCACCCCCTTTTTTTCATGCATTAATCCGCACTGCAAACCGCTTTCCATTAGAGCGAAGCGAAAACACTTTTAACTTTAAAAATTGACACATGAAAAAGGGTATTACACTTTTCCCGCTCTTCGTTTTCTTGCTCTTTGCAGGTCTGTTCATTCAATCCTGCGGCGACGGCACGCCCGACCCGGTTGAAAAAGGCGTCAGAAACTACAGTCACGAAATTGCCACCAAATGGAACCAAATGTTTCTCGAAGCCGACCGCCACGCCGAGGGCTTCCGGCCCGGTCCGGCGCCGCGCGCGCTGGGTTACCTGGGCTTTGCCGCCTACGAAGCCTGCCTGCCCGGAATGCCGGAATACAACGATCTGGCGCCGCTGTATTCCGGCCTGTCCATCCCGGCAGCCGGCCCCGGCGAATACCACTGGCCCACGGTAGTAAATGCCGTTTACGGCTACCTGATGCCCCGGCTGGCAGCCGGTGTGCCGACCCAGATCAAACAAAAAATGGCCGACCTGGAAGCCCAGTATAATACCCGCTTTCAATCGGAAATAGCGCCCGATATGGTCCAACGCTCCCAACAAAGGGGGCAGGCAGTAGCCGAAGCCGTTTGGAACTGGTCGAAAACCGACACCTACGGACACGAAGCCTATAAGGATCCCTTCGGCGATTACGACTGGCAGGCGCACTATCAAAAACCCGGCGATTGGGTAGCCACCCTGCCAGGCCCCGGAAAAGGCGCGTTCCCGTATTGGGGCAAAGTACGCCGCTGGGCCCTGCCGGAAACGGAAAAAATCTGCCGCCCGCCGCTGCCCTACAGCGAAGACACCAAATCGGCCTTATTTGCACAGGCCATGGAAGTGTACGCGCAGAACACCCCCACCCTATCGTATGAAGGCGAATGGGTCGCCGAATTTTGGAGCGACGACCTCGTAGACCTCACGTTCAGCCCCCCGGCGCGTTGGATCGCCGTCGCTATTCAGGTGATTAATCAAAAAAACAGCGACCTGGAAACCGCCCTCGAAGCGTACGCCAAGGTGGGCATGGCGATCAACGACGCCGGCGTGGGCTGCTGGAACTCCAAGTACCACTACAACGTGGAGCGCCCGCAAACCTACATCCGCCGCCTGATCGACCCCAACTGGAACACCAACCTGGAAAATCCGTTGAACGGCGAAAACAGCCTGACCCCTTCGTTCCCGGCCTATCCCTCCGGACACGCCACCTTTGGCGCCGCCGGCGCCGAAGCCCTGGCCAGCGTATTCGGCTACGCCTACAGCCTGACCGACCGCTGCCACGAAGGCCGCGCCGAGTTCATCGGCACCCCGCGCACTTTCGGCAGCTTCTACGAAATGGCCCAGGAAAACGCCTGGTCGCGCGTGCCGCTGGGCGTACACTTCCGCATGGATGCCGAAGAAGGCGTCCGGTACGGCACGGTGATCGGGCGGCATGTGAATAATTTGCCGTGGAAGAAGTAGGGCCTTGAATATCGAATAATATGTGTCATCCCGAATTTTTTAGCGTGAATGACCGCTCTACACCCATGCGGTAACGCGGTTAACATCCGATGCAAGCCGCCGGATTTTCTGACTTGTCAGGGGGAATATTATTTTGAAAGCGCCGGGGTTTTAGACTTTCCAGGTTTCAAAAACCTGGAAAGTCTGGGCGGTAAGCGAATAATATTTTACTAAGACTCGGCCTATATCCTGTTCATTAACTTCTGGCACAACGGCGAAGTCATTTGGAAAATTCGGGATGACTCATGTCATTCGATATTCAATAAATTCTCTTTCCAGTTCGGCCTGAAACTCCTATGTTTGCCCAGCCCTTGCCCCGTCCCGTCCCGCCGAAGTTTTTTTGCCAAAACACGATTACCACGTTACATCATTTTCCATGGAAACGATTGCATCTCCCGTATCTGAACAGGCGGCACAGGCAGCCGAGCGTCCCACCTATTCCCACGAAGAAGCGCTGGCCGGCGCGATTGAATATTTCGGCGGCGACACGCTGGCCGCCGGGGTTTGGCTGAACAAATACGCGCTCAAGGATTCCTTCGGCAATATTTACGAATGCAACCCCGACGAGATGCACCGGCGTATCGCGGCTGAAATTGCCCGTATGGAGCTTAAATACGCCAACCCGGTACCGGAAGCGGAAATTTACCAGTTGCTCCGCCGCTTCCGCTATCTCGTACCGCAGGGCAGCCCCATGGCCGGCATCGGCAATCCCTTTCAGATCGTTTCCCTGTCCAATTGTTTCGTGATCGGCGTGGAAGGCAGCGCCGATTCCTACGGCGCCATCCTGAAAATGGACGAGGAACAGGTGCAACTGATGAAACGCCGGGGCGGCGTGGGCCACGACCTGTCGCACCTGCGGCCCGGCGGCACGCCGGTGATGAACAGCGCCCTCACCAGCACCGGCATCCTGCCGTTCATGGAGCGCTACTCCAACTCTACCCGCGAGGTGGCCCAGGACGGCCGCCGCGGGGCGCTCATGCTCACCCTGTCGGTTCAGCATCCCGATTCGCCCGTGTTCGTGGACGCCAAACTGGACAACACCAAGGTGACCGGCGCCAATATTTCCCTGCGTATCGACGACGAATTCATGCGCGCCGCCCTGAGCGGCGAACCCTACCGCCTGCGTTTTCCCGTGGGTTCGAAAAAACCGAAAGTGGTCAAAGAGATCGACGCCGCCGAACTGTGGAAAAAGATCGTGCACAACGCCTGGAAAAGCGCCGAACCGGGCGTGTTGTTCTGGGATACGGTGCTGCGCGAGTCGGTGCCGGATTGTTATGCGGACCTGGGATTTCAGACGGTGTCGACGAATCCGTGCCTGACAGGCGACACCCTTGTAGCCGTTGCAGATGGCCGGGGACACGTGCCCTTCGAGCAACTGGCCCGGGAAGGCCGGGACGTTCCGGTTTATTGTCTGAATGAAAAAGGCCGGCTGGAAATTCAGATCATGCGCAACCCCCGTCTGACCGGAAAACAGCAGAAAGTATACAAGCTAACACTCGACGACGGTTCCACTATCCGGGCTACTGAGAACCACAAGTTCCGTACAAAAAATGGGGAGTACAAGGCATTGAGAGACTTAAAAACGGGGGAGAGTTTGATGATAATGAAGGCTGGTCACTTCGCATCAACCCCACCCCCGACCCCTCCCCTAAAGGGGAGGGGAGACGTAGAGGGGGCCGTAGATCGGGCCGCTGCGCACTCTACGGTGTACTCTACGAGGGGCCTCACGTCTCCCCTCCCCTTTAGGGGAGGGGTCGGGGGTGGGGTTTCACGGGCGAAGAGCAATGCTCAAGCCTGTACCCAAGGGTACGAAATCGCCCTCCTCGGCGATGAAGTTTTGGTAAATAAGGTTTGCGAACATTGCGGCAAAACCTTCCGGACGAACTATAACAGCCGGGAAATCTCATACTGCTCTTTTCACTGTTTCAAACTTTCCCTAATGCACCGCGGAGAACAAGGTGCATTATCTGGCAACGGCCATCCAGAAAGCCACCGCGTAAAAATCATCGAATTTGACGGCTACGAAGACGTCTACAACGGCACAGTCGACCAGCATCACAACTTCTTTGCCGGCGCCTGGACTTCCCAAACAAAGGGTGGTAAAAAAAAGATCGTTTATGTAAACCAGAAAAATTGCGGCGAAATCCCCCTTTGCCCATACGACAGTTGCCGCTTGCTTGCCATCAACCTCTTCTCCTACGTCGAAAATCCTTTTACCCCCCAGGCCCGTTTCGATACGGAACTGTTCCGGCAACATGCCCAAATGGCCCAGCGGGTGATGGACGACATCATCGACCTGGAGTTGGAGAAGATCGAACAAATCCTGACTAAAATTGACAAAGACCCCGAGCCGGAATTTGTGAAGGCCACCGAACGCGAGTTGTGGCTGAAAATTCGCGCCAAATGCCTGCAGGGCCGCCGCACCGGTATCGGCATCACGGCCGAGGGCGACATGCTGGCCGCGCTGGGTATCCGATACGGCTCTGCCGAATCGCTCGATTTTTGCGAAAACCTGCACCGCACACTGGCGCTGGCCGTGTACCGCGGCTCGGTGAACCTGGCCCGCGAACGCGGCGCCTTCCCCATTTACGACGCCAACCGGGAAGCGGCCAACCCCTTTATCCAACGCCTGGCAGAGGCCGACCCCGCCCTGTACAAAGACATGGTGAAATATGGCCGCCGCAACATCGCCCTGCTTACCATCGCCCCTACTGGCACCACCAGCCTGATGACCCAAACCACTTCCGGCCTCGAACCCGTTTTCCGGATCGCCTACAAACGCCGCCGCAAGGTAAATCCCAATGACAAAAACGCCCGCATCACCTTTACCGACGAGGTGGGCGACGCCTGGGAGGATTACAACGTGTTTCACATTCCCTTCAAACAATGGCTCGAGGTAAAGGGCTACGACCCCGATGCCGTGGAAAAATTGCCGGAAACCGAACTCAACGCCATCATCGAACAGTCGCCCTGGTACCGCGCCTCGGCCGAAGACGTGGATTGGGTGAATAAAGTACACCTCCAGGGCCGCGTGCAAAAATGGGTGGACCACAGCATCAGCGTCACGGTGAACGTGCCCGAGGAAGCCACCGAAGACCTGATCGAAAAAATTTACCGCACCGGCTGGGAGGCCGGTTGCAAAGGCATGACCGTGTACCGCGAAGGTTCGCGCAGCGGCGTACTCGTGAGCGATAAAAAGAAAGAGGAGAAAAAAGACACCTTCATCGAAACCGCCGCGCCCAAACGCCCCAAGGTGCTCGATGCCGTGGTGGTCACCTTTATGAACAACGACGAACGCTGGGTAGCCGTGGTGGGCCTGTACCAGGACCGGCCGTATGAGATCTTCACCGGCCGCGCGGTCGATTCCTTTTCCGTGCTTACCCAGGTGCAGAAAGGCAAAGTCATCAAGGTCAAGGAAAACGGCAGAAACCGCTACGATTTTCAGTACGAAGACAAAGACGGCTACAAGGTGACTATCGAGGGCCTGTCGCGCACTTTCAACAAGGAATACTGGAACTACGCCCGGCTTATTTCCGGCATCTTGCGCCACGGCATGCCGCTGCCTTACGTGGTGGAAGTGGTGAACAACCTGAACCTGGAAACCGCCTCGCTGAACAACTGGAAAAACGGTGTGGTGCGCGCCCTGCGGAAGTTTATACCCGACGGAACGGAGCCCTCGCACAATACCTGCCCGTCGTGTAAAACGGACAACTTAGTGTACCAGGAAGGATGTTTGCATTGTAAAAATTGCGGACACTCGGAGTGCAACTGAACGGGTTGTCCGTTAAACGATTTACCGCAACAACTGAATCGTGACCGTGGCTAATTCCGAATCCGGAAATTTGTAGTAATGCCGTTCGTCTGTCATCAGGCCCGCTTCCGCGGCAATACGTTTGAAGATGTCCGCTTCCAGGATGTATTGATCGGAGAACCCGTGCGTGGCGTCGTACGCGCTGGCAGCGGTTAGGCCCGGATTGGCGGCGGCCAGGTGTGGCGGCAGTGTGTGCAGTTCAATAACAAGCAGACCAAACTTGCGGACGTACGGCGCCCAGCGTTCCAAATGCCGGCGGAGAGAAGCCTCCACTTCCGTATTGGAGAGGCGCGCGCCGCGATAGGCGAATGCACCGGTAGAAGTACTCGCCGGATAATCCCGAGCGCCCTGTGGTGGTTCCCAAATCCTGTTGTGATCGAGGAAAGTACGCACATTGAGCAGGTCGTTGAGGTCTATCCCGTAGTCTTCCCGAAGGTCTTTGGCCAGCAGGTCGGGGCGCCCGATATCGCCCCAGATCACCTTTGCCCAGATGTCGGCTTTGGTGAGGTTGGCACGCGTAACGCGCAGGGCGGTTTCGTTAAAATCGGCGCCGACGAGGAAGAGGGGGTATTCATCGAGCATTTCGCCGCGCAGGGTTCTTTGTTCGATCACCTCGAAGATGTGTTGCAGGAAAGCGCCGTTGCCGCAGCCCATATCCACAATTCCTTTGGGTTGCTCGTCAGGCGGTTTGTTGAACAAATCAATAATGATCTCGTCTATTTTTTTGAAATAAGTGGCGTGCGCCCCACCGCTGCCCCAAACATTCATTTCGCGGTCGACGTGTTGTTCGGGCATGCCCGCGGGCACATCCCACAGGATTTCCGGGTTGCCGAAGATCAGCTCGTCCAGGTTTCGGAAGGTGGGGATATAAGATACCGTGACGCCGTAGGCGCTGGCCCGTCGGGCAAAGAACAGTCCCTTCTGGGTAAAACGGTAAGTGTGGCCCCGCTGCTCAAACCAACCCAAAAAAGCAAAAAAGTCGAGTATTTTTTCAAAACTTTCCACGTCTTCGTGGAACTCTTCGGGCTTGAAAGAGGCCTCCATGAAATATTTGTGAAACATGCCGCCCATGCCCAGCGCCACCACGGTGGGGCCGATAATGACGCCCTCGATATGTTTCAGCACCTGCTCCTGGATACGCCGGGTATTTTCGTCGGCAGACCATTCGATGCTGTAATTTTCCCGGTATTTGCGGAAAATTTTCTCCAGTACGACGAACGGCGCGCGTTCAAATTTTCGCTTATGGAACCGGCCCGAAAAACGGAGCAACTCCACTACATCCCGGTACAACGCGCACAGATCGAAGGCAACGGCGCTGTTGGCGTTCGTCCGGTACCGCACTTCATTTTTCAGGTTATCCACCTCGCAATCGAGCCAGCCCTGGGAGCAAAGGATTCTGAGCGCCACGTTCAGATAGCCTTCATTGGCCCTGAATGCCGCCGAAATGCCGGCACTCGTCGCTTCTCCTTTTTCTAATAAATAATCCAGTACGCC
Organism: Thermoanaerobaculia bacterium; assembly: GCA_023151335.1. Taxonomy (GTDB): domain Bacteria; phylum Bacteroidota; class Bacteroidia; order Chitinophagales; family Saprospiraceae; genus M3007. Next base: position 15,322 of record JAKLJF010000042.1, read on the forward strand.
CTTCTCGCGCAGCACGTAGGCAGCAGGCGCGGTGGCAAGACCGTCGAGATGGCGAAAGATGGTGGCGCGAAAAGCTGCTTTCTCTTGTTTATCCGGAAATGGCATTTTAGTTCAATTTGGCAAGACGGTTAACGAAAACTACCGGAGCGGCGAAAGTAGGGAACAGGAAGAAACACCGGAAAAATAAAAACGGACTTTACGACAACGGAACCTGAAAATCTTGTTCAAGCGCCCTTCTGTGCAATCGTTGGGTGGCTCATGGCCTGAGATTAACCAAACAAAACCGCCCCTTTTCCATCCCGATGCCTCGGGATGAAAAAGAGGCGGTTATTTGTACGCCGTCAAACTGATGGCGTTACACTGACGGCGTTACTTCGTCTGTATCATCTTCTTCACGGCGCTGTCGGTCGGCGTTTCCACCTTGTAGTACAACAGGCCGGTAGTATTCAACAATTCACGTTCCAGGTTAAACATGTTGTAGCCTTTGCCGAAGTCGCCCGTCGTACCGTACAGCAGGCGGCCCGTTTCGTCGAACACCGTCAGCGTGGCTTCCGATGCCTCGGGCAGGTAGAAGCCGATCTGCGTGCGGTGCAGCCAGGGGTTGGGCTGGTTCTGGTACAA
>JAKLJF010000430.1 GCA_023151335.1 Thermoanaerobaculia bacterium
CTCGCCTGTGCTGATCTCATCCGGAATTCCAGATTTTTTTTTTAGACGTTCCCGGTGCTCGCCCTGTAAGGCAAGGTAGTTTTTGTTTTTATTTGCTTAATTTTCAATTGTTGGCCCGGGGGGGTATGAGGGTTTAGAAGGTTTAGAGGGTTTAGAAGGTTTAGAGAGTTTAGAGGGTTTAGAAGGTTTAGATGGTTTAGATGGTTTAGATGGTTTAGAGAGTTTAGGGAGTCTCTAAACCCTCTAAACCATCTAAACATTTACAAGTACTGCTTCACCAGATTCTCCGTCACCACTTGTCCGTCGAGCATGCGGATGATGCGGTTGCCGAATTCGGCGCAGTATTGGGAGTGGGTTACCATCAGAATGGTGGTTCCTTCGGAATTGAGCTGAGACAGGATTTTCATCACTTCATCGCCGTTGGCGCTGTCGAGGTTACCCGTCGGTTCGTCGGCGAGGATCAGTTTGGGCCGGTTGACGATGGCGCGGGCCACGGCTACGCGTTGTTGCTGGCCGCCGGAGAGTTGTTGCGGGAAGTGGTTGCGGCGGTGCATGATATTCATGCCTTCCAGCAGTTCCTCCACGCGCTTTTTGCGTTCGGCCGAGGGCACCTTGGTGTAGAGCATGGGCAGCTCGATATTTTCGTATACTGTGAGTTCGTCGATCAGATTAAAACTCTGAAAGACAAAACCGAGGTTGTGTTTGCGCACGTTGGAACGTTTGCGCTCGCTGAGGCGGCCCACTTCCTCGCCGTTGAAGAAATAATCGCCGCCGCTGGGGCTGTCGATCATGCCCAATACGTTGAGCAAGGTAGATTTGCCACAACCCGAGGGGCCCATCACCGATACGAATTCACCTTCTTTGATGTCGATGTCCACTTCGTTCAGGGCAGTTGTTTCCACCTCTTCGGTGCGGTATACTTTGGATAGTTTTACTGTTTTTATCATTACCTGAAATTTTAATATGCTAATTTAAATGACTCATCACTCATCACTCATCACTCATCACTCATCACTCATCACTCATCACTATTTCAACACCAGCTCATCCTTATCCCCGAAGTTTTCATAGCCTGATACGATGACCACGTCGCCGGTTTGGAGTCCGTCGAGTACTTCGTAAAAATTGGGATTCTGGCGGCCCAGGCGGATAGAGCGTTTGCGGGCGTTGCCGGAGGAGGGGTCGATGACGTACACCCAGTTGCCGCCGGTGGTTTGGTAAAACCCGCCGCGTTGCAACAGCGTGGCCTGTTCTTCGGCGCTGAGTTCGAGTTTTACGGAAACGGATTGCCCGCGTTTGATCCCTTCAGGGGCAGCGCCAACGAATACCATGTCGGCCTCGAAAGCGCCGTTCAGTACCTGCGGGTATATTTTTTTAATTTTTAACACGTAGGTTTTGCCCGCAAACTGGAAAGTGCCTTCCTGTTCGTTGAATACGCGGGAAATGTAAAACTCGTCGATCCGCACGCGTACCTTGAAATTGCTCAGGTCGTCGATCTGCCCGATGTTTTCGCTGCGGGCTACGCTGGCGCCCAATTCTTTGGTCAGGCCCGACAGCTGTCCGGCGATCGGGGCGCGCACGGTAAGTTGTTCGAGGCTTTGACGGGTGATAGCCAGGTTGCGTTGCATCAGGTCGAGCGAGGAGGTCATTTGTTGTTGTTGCAACTCCTGGTAGGCGCTGTCCTTTTTAATGGTCGCCCGGAGCAGACTTTTCCGGTTTTTCAGATTGGAAACCAGGGCCTCCATCTCCTCGTAATCCACCGGGGCGATGACCTTGTCCTTCAGCAATTCTTTGTTCCGGCTCAGCCGGCGGCTGTTGAGATCCAACTGATAGTCCACATCCACGGCCTGCTCGCGCAGGTTCAGGCTTTGTTGTTCCATCAGAATGGAAGTGTTGCGGATTTGGTTGATCTGTGAAATGATATTGGCCTCCTGGTTGAGGTAATTCACCAGCAGATCGGGATTCGACAGGCGCAAAATAGGTTGGTTGGGCTTTACAAAAGCCCCGTCTTCTACAAATTTCTCTTCCACCTTACCGCCTTCCACGGCATCGATCAGCACGGTTCGCAGCGGTTCCACAACGCCGGTTACCGGAATGAACTCCTGAAAATTGCCCCGGCCCACCGTATCCACCATCAGGCGTTCGCTCTGCACATTCAGGCGGGAGGTGCCGGCATTTTTCAAAACATTGGCTACCAATAATCCAATGGCGCCAATTCCTGCCGCCAGCATCAATATACGTTGCCAGGTCCAGCGTTTCTTTTCAATTTTTTTATCCATGGTCATGCGCTCGGATTCGATGATAAAACTACCGGAAAGATAAAGTCGATTTTAATTTAAAAAGAAAGGAGGATACGGTCGTTTTACCGGGACGGTTACTTCAATGGCTGTGCCAAAAAATATAATTATTTGATTTATAATTGTTTGTAAAAGAAAATGCCTGTCTCTGCCGGAGGCCGGTGTTCAAAAACGGACACCGGGTTGTTCGTAATCGGCCAAGCCTTGTTGATTGAGTGATTGAGCGATTGAGTGATTGAGTGATTATTTCATACGCCGCCTACGGCGTCGTATCATCATACTGTTGAGTTGGCATTGCGACCCTCTTAAAATCGCTCAATCGCTCAATCGCTCAATCGCTCAATCACTCAATCAACCATCATGCAGCCTCCCCCGAAAAAAAGTGTCCATTTCCGGACACTTTTTACCAACTTTTTGAAACAGCACTTTGAACGGGTTTTCACTGAACAGAACCCGCAGCATCTCCCACGTTTGCTCAAACAATACGAACCGGATGTCATATTGCTCGACATGAATTTCCGCAAGGGCGATACCAGCGGGGAAGAAGGATTGCAGTGGCTGGAAAAATCGCTCGAGCTTAAACCGGGCGTACAGGTGATCATGATCACGGCTTACGGCGAGGTGGAAAAAGCCGTGCGCGCCCTGAAAACCGGGGCGGCCGACTTTGTGGAAAAACCCTGGCGCAACGAAAAGCTGCTGGCCACGGTACAGGCGGCATTCAAACTGGGCCAAAGCCGGCATGAAGTGCAGCAACTGCAAAACCGCCAGCGCGCTATCAGCGATCACCTCGATCAAAGCGCGGGCGACATCGTCGGTACCTCCCCGGCCATGGTGGAAGTATTCAAAACCATCGACAAGGTGGCAGGTACCGACGCCAATGTGCTGATCCTGGGTGAAAACGGCACCGGTAAAGAACTCGTGGCCCGCGCCATTCACCGCCGCTCGCAGCGCCGCGATGCCGTGTTCATCAACGTCGATCTGGGCGCAATTCCGGAGTCATTGTTCGAGAGCGAACTGTTCGGACACAAAAAAGGCGCTTTCACCGATGCCCGCGAAGACCGGGCCGGCCGTTTTGAAGCGGCGCACGGCGGCACCCTCTTTCTCGACGAGATCGGAAACCTGTCGTTGCCCATGCAGGCCAAACTGCTGGCAGCCCTGCAAAACCGCGAGATCGTGCGCGTAGGCTCCAACCAGTCCATTCCGGTCGACATACGGTTGGTTTGCGCCACCAATATGCCGCTCTACGACATGGTGCGCGATAAAACTTTCCGCCAGGACCTGCTATACCGCATCAACACCGTCGAAATTCACCTGCCGCCCCTTCGCGCCCGTGAAGGCGATATCGCGCAACTGGCCGATCACTTCCTGAAACAATATGCCAAAAAGTACCAGAAAGCCAACCTGGAATTTCATCCCGCTGCCGTTCAAAAACTGGAACAATATCCCTGGCCGGGCAACATCCGCGAATTGCGCCATGCCATCGAACGGGCAGTCATCCTGTCGGAAAAAAACGTGCTCACCCCCGGCGACTTCCTGCTGCACCCCGATTTCCACCAATCGCCCGATTTCAACGCGGATCAGACCCTGAACCTCGAAGAAATGGAACGCAAACTGATCCAGAAAGCCATGAACAAACACCAGGGCAATATTTCCAAAGCGGCCGACGAATTGGGCCTTACCCGCGCGGCTTTATACCGCAGGCTGGAGAAACACGGAATGTAAACTATGCTTAAACGCTTCAAAACAAAAATATTTGCCCACATTCTCCTGATTGTTGTGTTTTTGGGCGGTGTGGTGTACGGCATTTATAACCCCGGCTACACCGGCATGGCCATTCTGAGCGGAATTTGTACGCTGGGCGCCGTGCTGAGCCTTTTCCACCTGGTAGATAAAACCAATTCGGAAATCGCCTCCTTTTTGCTGAATATAAAATACGACGACTATACCGCCACCTATACGACCCAGGAACCCGACCAGTCCTTCCGCCAGTTGTACGGCGCATTCAACACCATTACCGACAAGTTTCGCGATATCCGGCAGGAAAAAGAAGCCCAGTTCCAATACCTGCAAGCCATCGTGGAACACGTGGACACGGGTTTGATCTGTTTCGACAAGGATGGGCGAACCCTGCTGATGAACAAGGCCCTTCAGCGCCTGCTGCACAAGTCCTATTTCCCCGATCTCCAGTCGGTAGAGCGCTTCAGCCCGGCCCTGCACGAAGCCATGCGGGATTTGCAACCCGGCGAACGCCAGCTGGTAAAAATCGTGGTGGTCAACCAGATATTGCAACTGGCTGTGCGCACCACCATTCTGAAACTTAAAAACGGCGAATACCACCTCTATTCTTTGCAAAATATCAGCGCCGAACTGGAAGAACAGGAGGTGCAGTCCTGGCAAAAACTCATCCGGATACTGACCCACGAGATCATGAACTCCGTCACGCCCGTCGCCTCGCTGGCCGCCACGGCCAACGAAATGATCGGCAAATTCAACACCTTCGATGCCGAAACCACCGAGGATATCCGCACGGCTGTTCGGGCAATCCAGAAACGCAGCGAAGGGTTGCTTCATTTTACGGAAACCTACCGCCAGCTGACCCGTATCCCGGAGCCCAAGTTTCAGGAAGTGAACACCGTGACCCTGCTCGAAGATGTGCTCACCTTGTTCAAACCGGGGTTGGCCGAGCACTCCATTCGCCTGGAAAAAAAACTGCCGGCGG
>JAKLJF010000431.1 GCA_023151335.1 Thermoanaerobaculia bacterium
AACGGCGCCTTGCAATATACGGCCAAACTGTTGATATTATAAGGCGGCCCATCCTGTATTAACGCACAATCATCAACTTCCCATTCCACCCCGCCGACGGCCCCAACGGTGTCCAGCTCCATATGTAAATGCCGGCGGGCAGGTTGCCGGTAGCCATCTCCTGTTGCCCTGCTCCCCGAAAGTGCAGGGTTCGGACGATCCGGCCGGTATGATCTGCCAGCGTCAGGGAACCTTCGCAGATGCCGGAATACTGCACGATCACGCGGTCAGCTGCCGGATTCGGGTACAAGGTCAGTGCGTGACCCGCGCCGTCCGGATCGTTGGCGCCGACGGTGACGGTGGTTTGGGCATCCGCGGTTGCCGGAACGGCCTCTATGTTGCCGACGTGGTCCGTGGCGATGGAGTAGAACCGGTATACATGGCCCACCTTGCCGGTAAATATGGCTGTTGTTTCGGTGGCGCCGGCCATCCAGAGGCTGTCCGGCCCGCCGTTTTCGGAGACATATACGTTGTAGTAGCCGATACCGGAACCGGCGTCGGAGCCATCCCAATGCACCGGGAAGGGATGATCCTGAATGTTGGGCGGCAGGGCTTCTACGGCGCTTTGAGGCGCCACGCGGTCGAAGCTCAGGAAGTGCTCGTTGGTCAGGATGGGTGCATTGGCGTCAAACACGATACTGGCTTCGTTCCGGACCTGCTCGCCCTGTTGCGGCACTGCTTTCAACCGGACCGAGAAGGATACGCTGCCCTCCCCTTCCGGCGCGGTGAGGTTAGGCGGCAGGAAGCCCCGGTCGGGGTCGTCGATGTCGTCGAGGGTATTGGGATCGAGGCTGCGGAACACCCATTCTACTTTGCCGGAGAGGGCATCCAGGGCGCCCAGGATGCGCACGGTAACGCCGAGATTTTCGATATTGAAATCCTGTACAAATGCGCGGGCGCCGGCGTCGGCCCGAATGCGTTGGCCGGCGATCTGGATGTCGCCAAAACGGAAGGTACCGAGATCAAATTTGGACACATCCAACTGGTCGGTAATCACCACGGTATGTGCAGGCGCCGTGGCGCTTGCCGTGTTTTCAAAATGAATGACATACGGCAATTCTTCGCGCGGGGCAAGGTAGTGTTGGTCGCCGTAGCCCTGAAGGCCGGTTTTTTCGTTGGGGTCGAGCGACGAAACGGCGGTCAGGGGTTTGGACTGCGGGTTTTGCGGCGCAAACTCGAGCGGGCACTGGTTACCACCCTTGGCCTGGACGAGCCGATCGATTATTTGCCGGTTGATAATCCAGTTGGTCACCCAATTGGCAATTTCTTTACGCTCCTCCGGGTCGCTCACCCCGCATACTTTCACCGCGACGCGCAGGCTTTTCAGCACGCTTGAAAAAAAGTCCGGTAGCTGGGGATTCGGATCGTTCCTCTTATCCTGCCAAAACTCGTCCATGATCCTGTCGTAAAACAACGCCGTAAACAACTTTGCACAAAAGACCTTATCGGTCGTCAAATTCAATTCGGGCGGCGCTTCAGATAACGCATCGCCGAAGCATTCGATTTTGTTTTGGTCGACGGGCGACTGGTACCAGGGTTTCTCCGCCCAGGCTTCGATGTGCAGGTTGCCTCCCGTTTTTATCCGTATCCGGAACGACTGTACCGTGCCGGCGGGGATGAGCGGGATGAGCAGCGGATATACCCGCGCAGCAAACGGTTTGCCGAACAAGGAATCGGTTTCCATGTACAAGCCTTCCTCCGGCGCTTCGGTTCCGGTGGAATCGGGGTCATAAAAGAACACCTCCGGAAACTCGATTTCCAGGTCGGGCGGGTTAGAAAACACGAACCAGACCGGCACCAGGCGGGCGTCCACGTTGCCCTTGTTGCCGTAGTTGACCGTATAGGTCGTCCAGGTGTTGAACAGAATCCGGTCGCGCCCGACAATGCTGACCCAGGGATCGGGGCTGGTTCCCGGCAGGATGGTGAACCCCTTCGGAATGGTGTACTTTGGTCCGCCGGGTTTTTCCACCACGAGGTCATACACGCCGGTGGGTTTGTTCCGAAGGTCGAGCAGGCTGATGATGGCACTTTTTCCGCCATAACCGGTAAGCGTCGATTGGGCAATGGTGGCGCCGCCCTGCACCAGTTTTACAAGATACGAGGTATCCAGGCCGCCGCCGAAAATACGCAGCGAGGCGTCGCCCGTGTTGCCGGCTTTATCGGGATACGCGCGCGCCAGGCCGGATATGATTACCTGCCGGCAAAAAGTGTCGCGATCCACCGGGTTGGCTGCAATCAGGCAAACCTCATAATTGCCGGGCATGGCGTATTCGTGATAGGCATTGACGGTTGTGCCGGTAGCGCCATCGTCGAAGTTCCATGTAAAGGTTTCCCCTTCGAGCGACGTGTTTTCAAAAGCGACGGTATTACCGGCCTGTTGGTAGGTAAAACCGGCTACGGGGGCCGGCGTAAAGTGCAGGGCGACCTTGTACTGGTAGTCGTCAGTCAGCTTTTCCAGTACCAGGTAATAGGTCCCGGCCTGTACTGTTTTACTGAACGTCGAGGTCAAATCGCCGAAACCGAGATATGTGCCGCCGATTTCCGCGTTGGCGTCGCGCAGGCGCACATTGGCATTGCTGTACCCGGTTTTTGTAATATCGAAGCGCAACAGCCCCCGTTCCGGGACATTCAGCGCGTACCAGTCGGCCGGGTCAGGGCCGCTGTTCACTTTATAATAGCCCACGAGGCCGCTGATCGAATCGTTCATCGCGAAGGGTTTGGCAGCTGCCTTGTCGTCATTCGGTTCCTGGTCTTCCGGCCACGCCGGCGGCGTCAGGGTGGATTTGATCTGGTAATTGACGATGCCGCCGCCATTGGCTACCTGCACATAGTACCGGCCGGCCAGTACCGGGTAACTCAGCAACAGGCCTTCCGGCGGCGAATCCCAGTATTGCGTATACACATTGGCGATCTCCGGCAGGGCGGCATTTTCGCCGTCGCGCAGGTATATCCAGGCATTGCCGGCGCCCTTCTTATGAACGACCAGTTGAAGTATGCCGCCTTTCGGCACATTCAGCACAAACCAGTCTTCCTGGTCAACGCCCAATCCGGCGCCGTAGTAGTGGATGTTGCCGCTTACAATACCACCGACCGGCAGGGTCAGGGCGGTACCGGCAGAATTATTGGGCTCGGGGTCGGCTGCCCAGTCGGGTGGCAACAAATTCGAGACGATCCGGTAGTTCAACGCGTAATCGCCCTTTGTGAATTGTACATAATATCGGCCGGGCAACACCGGGTAACTCAGCACCCACCCTTCGGCCGGCGATTCCCAGTAGCCCATGTAAAGATTGGTGATTTCCGGCAGGGCGGCATTTTCGCCGTCGCGCAGGTACATCCAGCCGTTTCCGGTACCTGTTTTATGGATCGTAAGTTGCAGGATCCCGGCTTGGGGGAGGTCGATGTAAAACCAGTCATACACGTCTGTTCCGCTCAGCGAACCGGTATCGCTTCCGTTATAGAGCAGCGGATTTGCCTGGTCGGCCAGATCGTTCGGCTCGGTCTCGCCGCGCAGCAGACCGGCCTGAAAAAGTATCAGAAAAACAACCAAGAATATCTGTTTCATGATTTGACAATTTTGTCAAACCTGCAGGGGTGATCAGGAGAAATACAATGAGTTGGGTCAGGTGGGAAGGAACTATGGGTCACAGCGGGGAGTGATCTTTTGCGGAGAGGGCCGGAGGAAAGCAGCCGTTCGTCGATTTTCCACAATAAAATTTTTATAAAAACCTTGCCGGGCACGAAATATTGGGCATATTTGCAGACGATCAACCGGAATCCAATGCCCGACAAACTCCGCCCTGCCGTATGTCATAACGCCTCCAATCGCCGGACTTTGCGCCGGGACTTGGAGGCGTTTTTGGTTGGCGACGGAGGGCAAAAAATGGCGCTTGAAAAATTTAAATTGCTTTGGAGCCTTTGAAGCCGTGGCGGAAAGAAAATTATCGGGTAAAAGCCTGAATAAACCAATGAAGGTTAGGTGAAGTAAACCTGCAATGCGGGATTTACTTAGCCGGGAAATCTGATCACCCATAGGCCACTTACCCGAAAACGGATAAGTAAAAGACGCAATGCGGGTTTTGGTTATTCGTTTTCGGGAGTGCAATAGTTAGCAGCAGTAATAAAATAAAAACCACATCATCACGATTTGTATTATGAACCACATCATTTTCACGACATTGCTTCTTGTTTTCGGGTTGTCTTTGAATGCCCAAAACACATCAAACCCAATCCGTTTCAGAACTGAACGTTCTGATTTGGTTATTGAAGGGAAGGTAATCGCGTGCCGTTCCTTTTGGAACGAGAACCACACCCAGATTCTTACATCAAACTCGGTCGAGGTTTTTAAAGTCTTCAAAGGGAAGGATTTCAACAAAGAGACGATTGAAATAATTACACTGGGTGGCGTTGTTGATGACAGGTTCAGTATCGTTTCGCATCAAAAGACCTTTAAGCCCGATATGGAAGGCATATTCTTTTGCAAAGCCAATCGAAAATTATCAAGTATGGGACAATTAGGCGAAACATCCTTTGTGCTTTCATTCCCGGAGACTGGATTTATCCAATATTTTTTTGAAAAGTTTAACCCTCCCGCCGCTGATGTCAGCAATTCATATAAGGACATTCCAAAAGAGATATACGATGAGATAGTTTTGTCAGCCAGAGAGCCTGTAAGAAAAATTAAGGCCAATACCGTCGAGGGAAAACTGCAAGCCATCGTAAATATTATGTCAGATGCAGAAAATCTCAACACAACTGCTATTACATTTTTATTTGAGAATGTGTCTCTCACGAATAATTTCCAAAGTATTTCTTTTGATGTTTACGTAAAATCCTCGGAAAACGGACTAAGGTTTGGTAAAGCGCTCGTTCTTATCAAATATAATTCCGAGGTATTTGGCGAATCGGTGGTGGCCAATCAGAATATCTCTACCAGCAAAGGTACGGTGCTACAAAATTCCGCCTAT
>JAKLJF010000432.1 GCA_023151335.1 Thermoanaerobaculia bacterium
ATTGTTTATACGGATTTCTCGCTGCGCTCGAAATTTACCGGGATACGCTTGGCACATCTAATACAAGGACCAAGAGTATTTGGGAAAATTTCGAGCGCAGCGAGAAATCTGGGTAATATTTTGAATATCAATAACTTGTCATATCGAGGCCAACAGGCCGCCTTTGGCAGCGATCTATACCCAATTACACGCGTGTCATTAGCAGCGCAGCGAGACATCTTGATTAGAAGGCGCGGTTTTGTGGGTAATCATTAGACCTCTAAACCTTCTAAACCCTCTAAACCCTCATAAACCCCAAGATAATTTGTAGCATTCACACACCAAAAAGTATCACTCAAACAATCTTCTTTTTAAAATGCACTTTTCTCGACAATATGTTGTTAAATATTCGTTACTACCATATACTTACCCTGCTGCTCTATGAATACTCCAAATTTTATTCGAAACACGATCGGGTTGGTTTTCAGCGCAATTACCTTGTTAAGAGGGCAGTCGCCCCACACCGATTCCTGCCGCCACCGTGCTGTATCCGCGGATACGGCCATCGCCGCGGCAACTGTCAGCGAAGCGGTTGCTATCAGGCCGGTAAGCCGGCACTGGTTATGGGATAACCTGGAGTTCACGGGCGGCCAGCTGACCCTGCCGTTCAAGATCCGGCCCAAAGCGGACACCCGTTCTTTCCGGCTGACCACCGACGTCACCGTGGGCGGATTTGTGGGCGTCACCAAACGGCTTTCCAGGGCCAAAGAGATTTTCCTGACCCTTCCGCTCGCGGCAGGCCTGACCTTCATTAACCTCAACGACGACAATACCTTTCTCGACCGCTCCGTACAGGAAACCGAAGTCGTACCGGGTCTTACCTGGAGCACCGGACTGATTTTGCAACTGGAAAAATACAGCCTGGGATTTATGTTCGGCAAAGACTACGCCAGCGATGTCGGCAACCAGTGGAACTACCACGGCCGGATGTGGTGGTCGTTCGGGATCGGGTTTACGTTTGTGCGCGGGGAATGAAATAATTATTTAAACCGCTCTGCCACTACCAAATCCTTGCTACCCGGCGTATACACATAAAACCCTTCTCCCGATTTGGCGCCCAGCTTGCCGGCAGTTACCATGTTCACCAGCAGCGGGCAGGGCGCGTATTTCGGATTTCCGAATCCATCGTGCAATACCCGCAAAATGGCCAGACATACGTCGAGGCCGATGAAATCGGCCAGTTGCAGCGGCCCCATCGGATGCGCCATACCCAGTTTCATCACCGTGTCATAGAGCGTGTAAATGGCCTCGTTGATCATCGGCATCAGGATGCGGTTGGCCACGAAGCCGGGATAGTCGTTCACCTCCACCGGCACTTTGCCCAGTTGGCGGGAGAGGTCCATGATGGTTTGGGTAACGACGTCGGTGGTGGCGTAGCCGCGGATCACTTCCACGAGTTTCATCACCGGCACAGGGTTCATAAAGTGCATACCGATTACCTGGGCCGGACGTTTGGTGATAGCCGCTATTTTGGTAATGCTGATACTGCTGGTATTAGTGGCCAGAATGGCGCTGGCCGGCGCATATTGGTCCATATCGGTAAAAATCCGGAGTTTCAGCTCCACATTTTCCGTGGCGGCTTCCACCACGAGTTCGGCATTGGCCACGCCTTCCTTCAGGTCGGTCATGGGGTGAATGCGGTTCAGGGTGGCCGCTTTATCGGCTTCCGTGAGCGCGCCTTTCGCGATTTGCCGGTCCAGGTTTTTGGAAATCGTGGCCAATGCCTTATCCAGCGCAGCCGATACTACGTCGACAAGGGTAACGGTAAAGCCGTTTTGGGCAAAAACGTGGGCGATACCGTTACCCATAGTGCCGCCGCCAATAACTGTAATGTTTTTCATGCGAGAGACTGTCTTATTTAGCGCGGCAAAAGTATGATCATTTCGACAGTCTCAAGCCACGAAAAAATCACACCAGTTCTTTCTTCGCCAGGTAGAAGTCGACCATTTCGAGCTTCGAGGCAAGGCGCTCTTCCAGTTCACTCATGGTTTTGGGCGGTGGCACGATCACCTTTTCGCCTTTTTTCCAGTTGAGCGGTAGCGCTACCTTGTACTCGTCGGCCGTTTGCAGGGCTTCCAGCACCCGCTTGATCTCTTCCATGTTGCGACCCACATTGAGCGGGTAGTACATGATCAGGCGGATCTTTGCGTTCGGGTCGATGAAAAACACGGCGCGCACGGCGGCGGTTTCGCTTGCACCCGGCTGCAGCATGCCGTAGAGCTTCGATACTTTCATGTCGATGTCGGCAATGATCGGGAAATGGAACACGACGCCCGTTTTTTCCCGCACATTGTTTACCCATGCGATATGAGAGTGAATGCTGTCGATGCTCAGACCGATCAGTTTGGTATTGTGCTGTTCGAAATAATCCTTTTCGCGGGCAAAACCCGACAGTTCAGTGGTACATACCGGCGTAAAGTCGGCCGGGTGGGAAAACAGGATGGTCCATTTACCTTTGATGTAATCGGAAAATTTTAGTTTTCCGATGGTGGTCATCGCTTCAAAATCAGGCGCCTGGTCCCCAATTAGCGGCATGTTATACAGTTGAGTATCCATAGTTAAACGTTTTTGAAATTGGACAGTAAAGAAACTTGCTTTTGAATAATGCAGGCAAGGACGCCTGTCATTACCCGCACTGATTCCCGGCAAGATCCGTTGAAATCACGCTGCAAAGCTCAGTCCATCACACCAGGGATACCATAACTAAATCCGCGTGGTTCCGGCACTTTTTACGGATGTCATTTCTTAATCACGCTGCCGGAGCCGGAAATATGCTTCTCCACCACCGGGTCGCCCATATATTCGATATGACCGCTGCCGGAAATATGAGCAACGAGTTTGTCGGATACCTGTACCCTTGCCACCCCGGAACCGCTGACGTGCGCTTCGACGGCTTTCACCGGGCACTGGAAAGCGTTGACTTCGCCGCTGCCCGACACGTGGGTGTCCAGTTCTTCGGCCGCTCCCTTCAGGTGAATCGAGCCGCTGCCGCTTACATTCGCGGCAATGTAAGCAACGTCCAGGTTGGCCAGCTTCATTTCTCCCGAGCCTGATAAATTGAGATTCATGGTTCCGCCGGAAAAATTTCCGTGGGTGTGCAGCTTTCCGCTGCCGCTCATTTCCACGTTTTTCAGTTCCGGCATGGTGATCTCGATTTCCAGATCATCCACATTACGCACAGAATGAGAAAAATATACATGCAGGTAGCCGTTTTTAACTTCCGTTTCCAAATACGGCAACAACGTTTCTTCGGCGGTCACCTTCAGGCTGAAAGTTTGTCCCTGGGTGATATGTATTTCGCCAGGAACCGAAATTTGCAGGCTTTTAAAATCTTTTTCTCCGCGGTTTTCGGTTAAGATATCGCCTTCGCCCTTGATGGCGTTCGGGTCGCAGGCCGTGAACAACAGAACAGCGGGCAGGATCAGCAGGACAATGGTTTTCCAAATTGATTGGGTAGGCATAGCTAAAATTTTTAGAAAGTGAATCAGAAGACCCAATAGACCCTGCATCAGCCCGGCCAGGTTGCAGTTTTAGGAAAAGCTTAACGGTTGAATTAATAAGCCATGATGTATTCCGTCAGATTGGCTTCTTCCGGCAGGCCCAGTTTTTTACGCAGGCGGTAGCGTTTGTTTTCCACGCCCCGCACCGAAATATTGAGCAGCGGGGCGATTTCCTTTGAAGAGAGGTTCATTTTCAGGTAAGCCGCCAGGCGCAGGTCGCCGGGGGTCAGGCCGGGGAAATCGTGCATCAGGCGTTTGAAAAAATCGTCGTGCACCCGGTTGAATGATTCTTCAAAGATTTCCCAGTCGTGATCGCCTTCCAGGTGCCGGTCGATCAGCCGGGCCAGTTTTTGCAGGGCGCGGGAGTCGCCGTTGGCGCCGAGCAAGTCGTCGCGCAGGCGCTGCAATACTTCGTTTTTCCGGATCAGGTTGAGGGCGGCATTACTCAGTTCGCGGCTTTTGTTGTCCAGTTCCAGCGCGAGTTTTTCGCGTTCGGCATCGCCGCGCTGACGCGCCAGTTCCAGGCGTTTGTCTTCCTCCAGGCGGCGGCGTTGCCGCTCCAGGCGGCGCCGGCTGATGTTTTCGGCAATGCCAAATAAGGCCAGCAGCAATAAACCGTAAACGACCATTGCCCAAACGGAAAAATACCAGGGCGATTCAATGCTGAAAGAGAAGGCCGCCTCCGCGCCACCCGCGTCGGACCGGACGCGGAACGTGTATTTGCCGGCCGGCAAATTGGTGAACTCCTTCTCCGGGTTATCCTGCCAGGGCGACCATCCGTTGGAAAAACCATCCAGTTTCCAGGAAAAAAGCGGCTTTTGCTCAAACACCGGCGCCGTGAAATAAAACCTGAGGCTGTTTTGACGGTAAGCAAAACGCGGATCCTTATCCGGCAAATACGATGCTCCCCCCGATGTTTCCACACGGCGAATAGCGCATGCCGGCGCCGGTACCGGCGCCGGATCGTTCAGGTTCTTTTTATTCAGCAGAGCAAATCCGTTTTCCAGGCAAAACAAATATTCCTGATCATCCAGGGCGACCACCTGTTCGTAATCGGGTACGAGGGCAAGTTGAAAGGAGTAAGAGCGCCGGCCAAGGTGCAGCCGGATATCGCCGCTGCTGTCGAGCGTAAAATATTCTCCGCCGTAGCCGGACAGCCATTTTTGTCGTCCGCCATCGGGTAGTACCGGGGTAAAACGCGTCTGGATTGCCGTGTCTACGATGCACAAAGGCGTGTTATGCGCATTCACGATCAGTTGGTCGCCGGTGCGGGTAACATCCAGCTGGTAGTCGGCGGGCAACCCTTCCGATTTGGTAAACCGCTGATACTCGGTAACCTGTTTAAGGTCTGCGTCGAGTCGCAGGCGAAAAAGGCCCTTATTCGGATGTACGCCCCATACATTTCCACCGGCGCCGAACACGATCTTTTTAAGCGGTTCGGCAAATCCGTCAACGCGATGC
>JAKLJF010000433.1 GCA_023151335.1 Thermoanaerobaculia bacterium
TCAAATAACTTCAACATAAAAAACGAGTTCAGAGTTCGGCGGAATGTCGCCGGCGGGTTGATTGCCATAGCCGAGTTTGGCCGGTATAAACAAAAAGGCCGTGCCGCCGTGGTTGAGCAGCATAATGCCTTCGTCGAAACCGGGGATCATTTGCCCGACACCGGCGGGGAAGGGATAAGGTTTGCCGCGCTGATAGGAGTTGTCGAACATCTTCCCGTTGGTCAGGCAGCCGTAGTAGTGCACTTTGACGCCTTCGCCCTTTTGGATCGCCGCTCCGCTGCCCTTGTTTTCGATCACCACTTTAAGCCCGGAGGAGGTGGTGGTGAGCTGGCTGCCGAGTTGGCCGGATGCATAGTTTTTGACGATCTCCTGGGTTTTATTTTGCACCGACTGGAATTTTGCTTCTGCCTCGGCCTGTTGCTTTTCTTTTTCGGCCTGGGTGATAACGTCTACCAATACGATCTCATACCGCACCTCTTCTTCGTCTTTCAGGCTTGGCGGGATGAATTTGCGCAAAAAGGTGTCGATTTTTTCGTAAATGGTGGCGCTATCTCCTTCTCCCATCAGCAAAAGCGCGTCGTAGATAGCCGGTACGCGTTTGGGCAGGGCCTCTTTCGCCATCATGGTATATTCCCGCGGGCCGCCCATCGATTTCGTAGTGCTGGCCAACAGCGAATCGCCCACATAAGTATGGTGGTTAACGAGCACCGTTTCGCCGGGCTGGGGTTTGGCGCCGCCTTTGTCGGTATGATTAAAAAAGCGGAAGCCGTGTTCGGTTTTAATTCCCTCCGACTGGCAGGCAAGAAATGTTGCCATACTGGCCAGGATCAATAAAGTGCGGATATTAAGCATAAAATAAGTGAATAAAATATTTGCAGAATGGATATTCAATCTGGCAGGTTAAAGGCGTTACTTCCCGTTTTGCCCCGTCAGGGCTTTTTTGTACAATGGCAAAATATCTTTGAACTTTTGAATAGTCGCTTTCAGGCTGTCGTGTGAATAGGCGCCCGCGGCATTCTTATGTCCGCCGCCATTGAAGTGGGTACGGCAGATTTCCTGCACGTCGAAATCGCCTTTGGAGCGCAGGCTGAGTTTTACGATGGTGGGTTGGTTGTGGATAAAAGCGGCCAGTTTTACTTCGCGTATGGTGAGCAGATAATTCACGATGCCCTCGGTATCGCCCCGCTGTATTTCAAACGCTTCGTAGTCTTTGCGCGACAGCCAGATCAGGGCAGTGCGGTACTCCGGCAAATATTCCATGCGGTTGGCAAGGCAGTGGCCCAGGAGGCGAAGGTTTTTCTCTTTTTGGGAGTTAAAAATGCGGTCCTGTATCTCCGTATCGGGCACGCCGCGGTCGATCAGGTCGGCGGCAATGCGGAATACCATACTGTTGGTGGCGTGTTTGAAGGAGCCGGTGTCGGTCACCAGGCCGGTATAGATGCAGATACCTACCGTGGGATTGATCTTCTGGCTGTCGCCCATGCCGCTGATGAAGCGGTAGATCAGTTCGCAGGTGCTGCTGGCGGCGGGTTCGGAGAACACGTAATCGGCCATTGGTTCGGGGTACAGGTGATGGTCGATCAGGATACGGGCGCCCGGCAGGTTTTTAACCAGATCACCCATTCGGTCGATTCGGCTGTACGCGTTGAAATCGAGGAAAATGAAAACATTTTTCCGGCTCAACACCTGCTTGCATTCTTCCGTGTGAATATCCCAGATCAGGATGTCTTCGGCGCCGGGTAAAAATTCGAATTCTTCCGGATACTCAGAGGGGAACAACACGTGTACCGTGTGCCCGTATTGCTCCAGGTAATGCCGCATGGCCAGCGAGCTGCCAATCGCATCGCCGTCGGGATTGCGGTGTGAAAGGATTGCCACATTCTGCGGGATATGCAGCAATTGCCGGAGATCGGAAGAAAATTCCATGTTTCTATGCTTTGAGGAGCTATAAAGCAAGGCCCCGTTTCAAAAGCGGGCGCAAAAGTACGCTGTTTTAAACGCTTTTGCCGGCCCACCGCATTTTATTTTTTTGAAAAGCCTTGCAGCAGGTGTTTTTAAAATAAAATCTCGCTCTACCTTTGCGGCCCTTTCTCAGTTTTGAGGTTGAATCACTCAATCACTCAATCACTCAATAGCCCATGGCTGGTAACAGAACCTTTACAATGATCAAACCCGACGCCGTTCGCGCGGGCAACATCGGCAACATCCTTCAAATGATCAATGCCGCCGGCTTCCGCATCGTGGCGATGAAACTCACGCAGATGAGCATGGAACGCGCCGGACAATTTTACGCCGTACACAAAGAGCGGCCTTTTTACGGAGAGTTGTGCGAATTTATGAGCAGCGGCCCGATCGTGGCGGCTATCCTGGAAAAAGACAACGCCGTGGAAGATTTCCGCACCCTGATCGGCGCCACCAACCCCGCTAACGCTGCCGAAGGCACCATCCGCAAACTGTACGCCACCAGCGTGGGCGAAAACGCGGTGCATGGCTCGGATAGCGACGAGAACGCAGCCATCGAGGGCGCGTTTCACTTTGCCGGCGTGGAGCTGTATTGAATATTGAACAGCGAACACGGAATGTCGAATGTCGACATTCCGTGTTCGATATTCGATATTCTTACAGGTCTCAGCGTACATACGCTCCCAGCCACTTACATTCCTTCACTATCATCTGGTAAAATTCCGTATCCTTATACCGCCCCAGCCTGTCGTAGTACCCCCGGTAGGCTTCGGGCAACACGGGGATCAGTTTGCTGCCCGGGCGGTATTTGCAGTCGGGGTCGCAGAACCACTGCTTTTGCCGGCAACGCGCGGCCATAAACGCGGCGCGGGCCGCCAGTTCGGGACTTTGCGCCTCGGCCAGGGCTTTTTCAAAATAGCTGAGCGCCAGGCTGACGTCGGTGTTTTCCCGGTTGCCGTGCGGCGAATTGGCCAGCGGGAACACGGGTCCCTGCGCCAGCCGGAGCCAGTTGTAGCCGCTGCGGTAAAAGTCCATCACCTCCCATTCGAATCCGAAATACGACATGTTGTAGTAAGCCAGGCCGATAAGGTAGAGGTACCAGGCGCCGATAGGCTGGTTCATGGCGATGGCTGCCTTGGCTTTAAATTCATAGTCCAGGATTTTTTGTACCGTTTGCCGGCGGTTCAGCAGCAGGCTGTCGTTGGCCGGACGCTCAATCCGCTCGTCGAATACTTCCTTGAAAGGCGTAAATTGCTGCATATTGGCCACGGCGCTGGCCGGAATTTGCCGCAATACCGATAAGGCGGCTTCCGGCTGGCCCACGCTAAGCAGGTAGGCGCCTTTGATTTCCAGCAGCCTGGCTTTGATCAGATCGGGGTTGGTGTCGATCTGCATGGCGCGCTCCAGCAGCACGGGGTCGTTGCTGTCGGCGAGTTTCAGCAGGTCGTCCAGTACGTCGGGGCGGGGATTGTAGCGGATGGCCGCCGGTTCGTAGGCCGCCAGGATGGCTTTGCCCGGATGGCTGCTTTCCGCGTAGCGGGCGGAAAGAAAATCCTGCAGGAACGGTTCGAAGCTGGGCAGGGTTTTAAAGGTTTCGTAGCTGCGTATCCGGAATGCGGCCTGGTCGGCCGTGGCCGAGGAACCGTCGAGGGCCAGAATTTCGAGCAGCAGTTCCCACACATCGAGCTGCCTGCGGAGGTATTCGTCGTATTCGCCGCCTTTTTTGAGCATCGAGCGGGTTCGTTCAAACGATTTTCCGGCGGCATACCGGTCGCCGGCCAGCAGTTCGAGGTAGCCGGTCATGGCCTGCCAGAATTTGGGATTGGGCGTTTTGCCTTCTTGCAGCACCCGGCGTGCGAAACGTTGCAGGCTGATCAGTTGTTGGGCGGCGAGGTCGCGGGTTTGGGCGCTGCGCTGGCGGCCGTATTTCAGGTCGGTGACGGGTGTGCGCAGGAAGATCTTTTCCAGTCGCTGCACGTCGCCCGTCAGCAGCAGGTCGATTTGGGGGTTGGCGGGATCGAGGGCGTATATTTTTTCCAGGTCTTCCGCGGTGTAGGTGCGCGAGGCGCCGGCGCGCAGGAGGTAAAGCGCGGCGCGTTCGGCGTCGTCCTGGCAGAGTCGCAGGGCCTTGTCCCATTCCTGGTCGGTGCGGAGTTGGAAACTGCGGAACGCCTGGGTGCGTTTGGAGGGGCAATAACGGAAGATAAGGGCGTAGCGGTAGGCGGCTTCCGGGCGTTTGCCCAATTGCTGCAGGGCGCCGGCGAGGTGGCCCAGCATCCAGTAATAGATGATGCTGGGGCGTTTGCGGTCTGTTTTAGGTAACAAATAATTGTACAAGTCGACAGTCTGCTGCCATTGCCGGGCGTAGTGCGCCAGGCGCACGATCTGGTAAGCGTAGCGCAGGCGAAAAAAGTGCGATTGGGTTTGTAAAAAACGGGCTTTACCTTCTTCTATCAGTTCCTGCATGGCTTCCGGGTCGCGTTCGGGCAGTTTCCAGCCGTCGCCATAAGTGATGACATGCGGTTCGCAACGTTTGGCGTACATCAGATAATCCACGGCTTCCGTGCAGCCGTTCATAGCGATCATCTCGGCAAAAGTATTGCCGCCCAGGGTGTAGGGCAGGTATGTCTGGCCGCCCTTGGTCAGGGTAGCTTCCCGCAGCCCCGCCAGTTCGTCGGTATTGCTTTGGTAAACGACGTATTCTACATCCGCCCGGAGCGGCTGCCCGCAAAACCGCCCGATCCATTCTTCGATATTGTCGTCCCTTTGAATATCCTTGTCAAAATAAAAACGCTGGTAGTAATCGTCCCAGCGTACGAAAAACGGGGCGTAAGCGGCGTTTTTATTGATAATGTCGGGCAATAAAAAAGTATAACCGCCGAAGGGCCGGACGTTGGGGTCGCAGGCGGTTTTGCTCGCTTTTGGCGGGGCCTGCTGGAAGGAGAAGAAGGTGCAGAGGAGCAGGAACAGGAAAGGCCAGGCGAAGCGGCGGTTCGGCCCCACCCCCATCCCCTCCCCCCAAGGGGAGGGGGGCTT
>JAKLJF010000434.1 GCA_023151335.1 Thermoanaerobaculia bacterium
TGGTAGCAATCCCGCCCGATTTCACCTTGTCTCCTTTCCAGCTGGCAAAATACCAGTTGCCCCGGGATGTGATATAACTCAGGTTAACATCGAACACTTTATTCGGACCCGCCGCATCCACCTGGCGTTTCAGTTCGATGATCGCCGGATGGAGCCGAAGTTGCAGGATAGTATACACGCGGTGGCCTGTTTCTTCTTCGGTTTCCATCAGCCCCTGTACATTCCAGGGATTCAGCACCAGCGGTTTTTCACAAATGACATCGGCTCCAACCCGCATTCCAAAACGGATGTGGGCATCGTGCAGGTAATTGGGCGAACAAACGCTGACATAATCAATCGGTACCCCATTTCTCTTTAGTTTGCTCACGTGGCGGTCAAATCGTTCGAACTCGGTAAAAAAAGACGATTCGGGAAAATAACTGTCGATGACGCCGACAGAATCGTTGACGTCGACAGCGGCAACAAGGGTGTTGCCGGTATCTTTTATGGCACGCATGTGTCGCGGAGCGATATAGCCGGCAGCGCCGATGAGTACAAAACGTTTCATGTGCGGATGTTGATGGCAGGATGATTAATGATTATAATTTTTTGACGAAATGACGAAATGACGAAATGCCTACCCCCCCTTCTTCTCCACCCGCCCCTCTGCCAGGCGATATTCCGTTCCGCTCCCCTTGCAAACGGCAATGCCCTGTTCGTTAAAAACAAGGCGTTCGCCGTGTTCGCTCATCCAGCCGATCTGACGACCGGGGTTTCCCACGATCAGGGCGTAGGGCGGTACGTTTTTCGTGACCACTGCTCCCGCGCCAATAAAAGCGAATGCGCCGATGGTCGTTCCGCAAACAATGGTCGCATTGGCGCCTATCGTGGCGCCTCGTGCAACAAAGGTTTTTTTATAGTCGCTTTTTCGGTTGACCGCGCTGCGCGGGTTGATCACATTGGTAAAAACCATGGAAGGCCCCAGAAAAACGTCGTCTTCGCAGATCACACCGGTATAAAGGGAGACGTTGTTTTGAACCTTGACATTGTTGCCCAGCACAACGTCGGATGCCACAAATACATTTTGCCCCAAAGAACAGTTCTCGCCGATGCGCGACCCGCCCATCAAAACATCCTTCATCGATCACGGCAGTGGGATGGGCGTAATAGGATTTTTCAGACACTGTGTTAATATTTTATCGAATTCAAATTACAGCTCCGCCACGCATCAGCTGCCTGGCTTATAATGCCGGCAACTGTGCCCGGAAGATGTCTGTGTACCGCACAGGAGGGGGGAGAGGAAGGAAATCAATGATTTGTACATTAAAATTGTTTGTATTACAATTTTGTACAATCATTGGATAACCCAAGAAGATTACGACATACGGGAAGACAAAAGTCGTGCCAATCAAAAGGGGGGGAGGCACAAAAGATTGGATAAAAACCTGCTCTTCGCCTCAAAGATATCAAGAAAAAATATATTGGTTTTTAAAATTTATCTCCCCACCACCAGTTTTGTGACGAAGCTTTCCTCATCTGCCCTGGCCCATAATAAATACACGCCGCCGGGCAAACCGCCCAATTCGATGGGCAGTTGTTGTTCCCGGACGTGATCTGCTGACCAGGAACGCAGGGTTCGCCCCGCGGTATCGGTAATGCTGAGGTGGACCGTTCGGGTTTGGGAAAAAGAGACTGACAGCTGGGCCCGGTCGGTGGCTGGGTTGGGCGTCAGGCGGGCATAAGCCGGGGCAATGCGAAACTTGGTGCCGACTGTTTCCGGAAGGTTTACCGAAAAAGCGCCTTCGCAGCCGTTAACGTCGCGCACCAGCAGGCTGTACAGGCCTCTTCTCAGGTTACTCAGGTCTTCCTTACCGGTGGTAAACGGATTTCCATTTACCAGCCAGGTGAACACGTAAGGCCCCGTTCCGCCGGAAACCGTGATTTGAATGGCGCCATTGCTCTGGCCCTGGGTGGGGAATACAATATTGTCCGGTGTGATCCGGACGGAATCAGGCGGGATAATGGTTTCCGTTAATACCGATTCGCAGCCGTTGGCATCTATCACCGTAAGCGTGTAGGCGCCGGCAGGCAGGTCGGTGTTATCAGAGGTAAAAACATCGTTGGACCAGTAGAATTCAAAAGGGGCCGTACCGCCGCTCACATCGGCGAAGAGGGCGCCCGTTTCGCCGGCGCATAGCGGTTGCACAGGACTCAGGCCGATTTCCTGGGTGCAAACATTGGAGGCGCAGGGGCCGACCACGCCGCTTATATAATTTTCGCAACCGTTGGCGTCCGCTACTGCCACGGTGTAGGGTGTGCCGCTGAGCATTATCTGACCGGGCGTATTGGCCGGGAAGGTATAAGGCGCGGTACCTCCGCTAACTTGCACGGTCAGTCTGGCTGTATCCATGCCCACGCAGGCTGTTTTGACCTCCAGGGCAAGCGGCTTGAATGGAGCTTGTGTCTTGCCATCGAGTACCCGCACGCATACCGTGCCGGCGTCTGAGCCGGCAGCGCCAACACGGGAGGCAATTTGCAAATAATAAGTTTGACCGTTATTCAGATTGCCGGCCGTGACATAGCCGGCGCAACGCAAAGGATTGGCGGTGCAATACACTGATTTGAGCTGACCGCAATCGCCTTCCCAAAGCGCGAGCGTATGCTCGAAAGTAGCGCCGGTATTGATATGTACCGAACCGTAAGGCGGCGCCACGAATTTGAACCAGATGTCGCGGTTTGCCGCTACCGCGCAGGAAGGTTGCAAACCGGAGAAGCCGGCGCCGGCATTGCTGCCCGTCGCGCATGGGCCGTCAACCGTCAAAGAAACAGCCGCCGGACAATCGTCATTGGCCGGCGTTTTCACCTTTTTTGTGACTACCTGCGCGCAAAGACTGCCTTCTATTGTGGCAAAATTGCCGGCAATTTGCACGTAATACGTCGTCCCGTTTGTCAGGGGGGGCAGTTCCAGCGTTCCGCCGCTGTGATTGCCGGCTACTTCCTGGAGGCTGTTGCACCCGCCTTTGTATACCGTTATGATATCGGAAAAATTGGCGTTGCTCTGTACTTCGTACACTTCCCCGGGGTTTAGCGCAATGGCCGTGAACCGGTACCAAACGTCGGCCCGGGCCAGTTGATTCAGCGAGGGCAGGGTAGTGGAAGTAAGTGCGTTCACGTTGCTGCCGTTGGTGCAAGCCGTGTTGGCAACCAGACTCACCGCATTGGCGCAATTGTCGTTGTTGGGCCGGGTTGGAGTACTGCCGGCCTGGTTGATTTCAATACATAAGTTGCCGCGCGACAGTCCGAATCCATCAGTCAGACCGCTGATCCGGATAAAATATTCTTTCCCGTTTTGAGCCGTAAAATAGGTGTTTTCGCCGGTGAAACCGTGTTCGTCGTAGTTGTCGCATACTTCGGGTACCAAGCCGGTGCAACTGCCGGAGAAAACGCTGACCACGTCATTGAAATTGGCATGCGTACTTACTCTGGCGGCCCCGGAAAAATTGGCCTGCCAGCGGTACCACAGGCTGCCCGTCGTTTTGCCCGAACAGCCGGCAGCCGGGCCGTCGAACAGGGCAGTGGCATTGTTAGCCGCCTGGCAGGGCGCCCCGGTGACCAGCGTCAGCGCCTGGCTGCAAAAATCGAAGGCAGCGCCTCTGCCAGTCACTTTTACGTTATCGAGCCCGGTCCAGTAACCCCATACATCATTGTCGTCGAACTCAAATACCAGGCGCAACTGGGGGGAACGGTAGGGCGTCAGATCAAAAGTAAAGTGCAGATATTCGGGAATAGAAGGCCCGCCTACATGGCCTTCGGATTTATACAATACAATTTCCTCCGCCGGACTATTTTGAAGGTAAACGCTCAACACTTCGCCGCCGTTATAGCGGAGCATGGCGTCGAAATTCAGCTCGTATTCAAAAAATTTGGTGCCGTCGAACCAGGGGGAGTACAAACGGGTAGCCGACGATTGCGTGTCTTCAAATTCGATGTCATTGAAATACACAAAGCAGGAACCGTCCATCGTGCTGCCGTTGTTGTAGGCGCTGGTGCCGGCTGGCACTCGCCCGAATTGCCAGCCGTTGGTACCGTTCAGGATTTCCGTCGTCCAGCCGGCGGGTTTTACGCAGTCGTTAAAGGCTTCGCGAATGACATTGGTGCCTGAACCCGAACCTATGATGCTGATATTGTCGATGCCGGCAAAAAGGCCGTCGCTGCTCTGCGGGCTGACGTAGCGGATGATGATACGGGCAGTGGCGGATTTTGAAGAGAGGGAAAGGTCGTGTTGCAGCGTAAAATGATCGGCGGGTCCGCCGTCATTGTTCCAGCCTTTGTCATAGCGGGCCAGGAGGACTTCCTTGGCGCCGTCGGTGACCAGTATGTCCATGTAGTCGTCTTCCCTGGAGCGAAAATACACGTCCATCGTGAACAGTACCGTTTCGTAAGGCGTTACGTTGAAAAACGGGGAAGTAAAATTGAGTACGTAGGCATTGGATGAGGTGTTCGAATAATCGTCGATAAAAAGGAAACAGGTGCTGTCGATGCTTTGGCCCTGTATCTGGTCGTTTTGAGCGATACCTACATACCATTCAACTACCGGATTGCCCGACGTGCTGACCTGCCATCCCTGGGGAAGGATACAGGAACTAAAGTCTTCTTTCAGCAGGGTGACTTGAGCATATCCGGTCGGAACAGAGCAAATAGCAAGCAGGAAAATGGAGCACAGTTGTAAAATCTGGCGCATATTGTATCGATTTGGTTGCCGGACCACCCGTTTCAAAGCCCGGATTTTATTGTGTTGACAAAGGTAACTACTTTTCAAAGGGAAAGTTTGGAGCGCTTTTTGAGGCAGACGGGAATTCTTCGGTTTGGTCATCTACTAAGCAGAATTCGATTATTTTTGGATAATTCTCATCCATAAAGGCGGGATTTGAGTTCTTTGTACCAATATAAAACAATCTTATGGCTGCTCATCCTGATTTGACTGCCGCCGAACGGCCCCGCCCTGCTGTTTCCGGCCC
>JAKLJF010000435.1 GCA_023151335.1 Thermoanaerobaculia bacterium
CTTCTAATCACTGCTCTATCCGTTTGCATTACCCTTAATTTAAATTTTCTCAACGCGCAAAATAACAGGGACGGCTCCTGTGCGAATGATATAAACCGAAATTGGATTTCATCCAAAAAATTTGATGGAAATGGAAATGTCATTTCCGAAAGCAGGGTTTATTCTGATTATATGGGAAAACCAATACAATCGCAAACCAAATTAATATCCGAGCAAAATGTGATTGCCATCCAGACCATTTACGATGCGTTTGGAAGGGGTGTCTTACAAACATTATCTGCGCCAATTAATCAAAACGATTTTTGTTTTAAAAACGATTTTGTTACCAATAGCGGTGGATCAAACTACAATTATACTGATTTTGATATTCCAAATAATTCTGCAAACCCCAACACAATCCGGCCGGGAGAAGTAGACAACCCTAAACCAGTATCTGGCAGCAATCCCGGCACCTTGGGCTGGTATTATAGCGTAAATAACAACGTCGAGCCGTTTGTTCCTGCAAGCAGTTTCCCATATACCCGCACTGAATTCGATGACAATAACGGCGGCGCGGTTAAAAGGGCTTCAATGGCGGGAGAAATGCTTAAATCGGGTAGCGGGCACGAATCGTACACTTTTACTATGCCGGCTGCCGGTGAGCTGAGGTATTTATATGGCATAGTAACCGGCTGGGAAATTGAACAGGTTTTTGAGATCAATGATTTCCCGGACTTTTCAGAGGGCCATGTAGTCAGTAATTTCCAGCCGGAAATAAAGGCATCCAAAACGATTGCCGCCGACCAAAACGGAGTAGAGACGGTTTCTTTTTTCGATGCCGACGGAAAATTGCTGGCCACGTGTCTGAGCGGCCAGGAAAATGGCGTCAATATCCGTGTACTGCATGTGATGTCGATCATAAAACCCGGTTTTGCTGAGCAACAATATGCCGACATCCACCTTCCACAGGGTTGTGAAAGCTCAATAGTCCTCACTAACTCCGGAAACATCTCTCCGACCGCTCCAATCCCGGCAATTACCTATAATATTTATGATCTTAAAAAAGGGAAGTATGTTGACTTTGGCGGCACGATAGACTTTACCGGTACAAATCCAAAACTATCTCCCGGTTTTTATCGTATTGTTTATAAAAAAGGCGCCACGCTTTCCGAACTTAAGGTAAAATACGACGTAAATTATTACAACTTCTCCATAAACTATTATGATAAGGCCGGGAGGTTGAAAATGTCGATACCTCCTGCCGGAGTTGATTTAAATTACAATCCCGGTATCACAACAATCAGTAATTCCGCTTCCAAATCTTTCAATTATATAGCAGCACCAAGCGGGAACGGCCCGGATTGGAGCCTTGGCTCAACTTCGTCTTTCAACAATCAGGTAGGAGTAGCCATTACATTGCCGGTCAGCCCTGAAGTTCAGATCACAAACATCCAGGTTGTTTTATCTCGCAATACGCCCGTTGCGGATTATAACGCAACCAGCACCAGAAGTGCAAACGACGAGTATTTCTCTGCATCATTAACGACCAGGGCCTTTGATATTGGAGACGCGGTAGGCGTTCCCGACCCTCCCCCACCGCCAGACGGGGGTTCAGTTCTGGTGTATAATTATGAGATCACCTTTGATCTTAAAAACCAAAACGGAAATAATATTGCATCCGGCCTGAAACTTAATGGCTCCCATATCTATATAATAGCGGGACTTGCAGGCGTCTCCAGTGATTTTTGGCGCTTTAACGATAGTCCGGAAAGTGCCGTGGTGTACCCGCTTCCAAGCAACACAACCGCCCAGGTTAATGTAATGGTTACTCATGTCGAAAAAACAGGATACGAGGTAAACGGACCTAATTACGGCATTTTCCCACTCGATGCGGATTTAAACAATTTAAAACTTTCAATATTTACACAGACGGAAAAATTGCCGGGTATACCGGCTCATTCCATGCCCGAGGTGTACGATTATAATTCCCTTGGGTGGCTGCTTTCCACCAATACGCCGGATGGGGGAAAAACGGAGTTTGTTTATAAAAAAGACGGAACTATTCGATTTAAGCAGAATGCGGCGCAACGGGCAGGGCATACAAGCAAAACAATGCGTAAATTTTCATATATCAATTATGATGCTTTTAACCGGATCATCGAAACAGGAGAATATGATCCGGCACTGCCCGGCCCCCCCCCAGGGTCGGAAGGAACAAGAACCGGCAACCTGTATTTTGAAAATTACTATAATTACAATCCAAATATCGGCAATTCCGTCTCCAATTCGAAAAGCATTCACCAGGTAGTGGATGATATGAGGGGAATTGATCCTTCCCGTAGCACACAACGAAGTTATATTTCATATGACTTCCCCGATCCCGATTTTTACCTCAAGACAACGTTACCGGTTTCAGATTATAAACAATCATTTGTATGGGGTCGCGTTGCCAAAACCTGGAACAAGGACATCGTCACCTGGTATAGTTATAATGAATTAGGCCAGTTGATCTGGATTGTACAACGTATTGAAAACATGCCAAACGGCAATTTGAACTACTCCGTAAAAACCGTCAACTATACCTATGATTTCAACGGAAACTTGCTGGAAATAAAATACCAGAAAGAAAACTCTGCCGAAACCGTTGAACATTACTATACGTATGATGCGGATAAACGCCTGAAAAAAGCAGAGGCTAAACAAGGGAACAATCCAAGAGAGGAACAGGTCAGCTATTCTTATTATAAACACGGGCCGTTGAAACGAGTGGAACTGGCAAATAAAATGCAGGGTATCGATTATGTATATACGATCAACGGGTGGTTGAAATCTTTAAATACGCCGGAATTGAATGAACGGGACCCAGGCCGCGACGGCGCCGTAAACAGCCCAACCCCATTTCCAAAGGACCTTTTTGGCATGACACTGGATTATTTTGCGGGCGATTATTTACGGCCCGGCACCTACGTTCAAACATATGATACTCCTGAAAACTATTCCTTCCCGCCCCCTGCTCAGCCAGTGACAGAAAAGGCCAAAAACCTATACAACGGCCTGATAAAAGACCAGCGTTGGCAAATTCAAAGCCCTGCTGCCAACTCCGGTTTGGCCTACGCGAACGGCCAGTTGATGTATGGATATTTGTACGACAGACAGTACCAGTTAACCGAGGCCACCTTCGGCGCCATTACTTCTAACGGCGTCCTGAACAAACCACCGCTTCCCAAGGGCGTTTTAGAACCCTTCGGATACTACGGCCCTTTGTTCACCGCCACGGAAGACTACAAATCTTCGAACATACGATATGACCGGAACGGTAACATTAAGTCGCTCACCAGAAATGCCTGTATATCCTGCCCCATCACGGCCGGGCTGGATATGGACCGGCTCGTTTACCATTATACGCCTCAAACCAATAAATTACACAAGGTAAGCGATGCAGTGTCTGTCCATTATTATGCGAGCCTCGATTTTAAACCGGGTCAAAGTAACAACAATTATATCTATAATGAAACCGGGCAATTGACAGCGGATGTCAACGACGGAAATTTTTATGAATACAACCTTTCGGGTAATGTTACCGCGGTATACGGCAATGCAAATAAAAGTACCGTCAAGGCGCGATTTGTCTATGATGACCGGGGGTTCCGTCTGAAAAAAACAAACGCCAATGGCGATGAAACCTGGTATATCCATGATGCCGACGGTAACACCCTGAGTATTTACGAAAAGCCGGCCGGAAACGCATTGAGGCAAACCGAAGCAGGGATTTATGCGGGCAACAGGATCGGTGCGTTTTTGGTACAGGCTAACAAAACAGTTTATGAGCTGACCGATCACCTGGGGAACGTCCGTACCACCTTTTTTAAACAGCCTTATTATACCCCTTCCACCAGTTTTGAGGGCAATGGGAACGATGATTACCTCTTTAATTTTCAGGCCGGTACCGACAATACGCAAGCCCGAACCGGCGCCAGATCGGTTATGGTCGTATTTCCGGCTCAGCAATATGGGGCTGGAATTAAAATAAATGTTACGCCGGGGCAAAAGATCAGCGCTTCCGTGTACTCCAAATACTTGTCGGGCAATATCGCCCCTAATGTCATGCTGGTCTTTTCGCTGGATAACGCCGGCGGCAACCTGGATTGGAAATCGCAACGAATCGGCGGAGCGGCTTCCGCTTGGAACCTGCTGAGCTTTCCAACATACACCGTAACCGCCAATGCCCCCGGCATGTGGCTGAGCATTTATCCCTGGAACGCCGACGCCGGCTCTATACCTGTATGGTTCGACGATCTGTCGGTGACCATCACGCCCAACAACAAGGGAGAAGGCGGATTTCTGAAGCCCGCACAACACAGCCTTACCGATTATTACCCGCATGGCGGCGTCATGCCCGGACGTGCCTATGCCGCGGCAAACCATTACCGCTATGGGTATCAGGGGCAATACGCTGAAAAAGACCCGGAAACCGGATTCAACAGCTTTGAGTTGCGGATGTGGGACGGAAGATTGGGCAGATGGATGAGTCCGGATCCATATGGACAATACTATAGTCCGTATTTGGGGATGGGGAATAATCCTGTGAACAATACCGATCCATCAGGAGGTTATAGTCCGGGCTGGATTCCCAAAGATGATGGCAGTTACGAATGGATAAATGACAAAAATATAGGAAGTACTACGGCAACATGGTTGAGTGCCGATGGACATATCGCTTGGTATGGTAACCGAGAAGGAGAAATCATGGGGTTTGCATCCCTGAACACTGTAGAAGTTTCCGCAGTTGGTATGGGGCATGCGCCTACATTTAAAGAAATGTGGGATGAGATTTGGTGGATGGGAGGGCAACCTGATCACGCTTATGATTATTGCTGGACAAATGAGGAATGTAATAAAGGCGCCTATATTATAGGAGGCGTTGTCGGAGCAGTTATCCTGGCTCCGGTGATAATTGAAGCTGCTCCCGCATTGTTTGCGGCAGGTTCCACGGAGTTGAGTT
>JAKLJF010000436.1:0-264 GCA_023151335.1 Thermoanaerobaculia bacterium
CCGCCCAGGATAACCGGCATGAGTCCGGCCCGCTTCGTCACTATTGGCTGGGATTGGCAATTGCCTTATACGGCCGAATTTTCGCCCATTGGTTCATACAAAAAGGATTCGGATGCGCCTGTCGCCGAATCGGGGCGCATCCGTTCCACGCAAGGCCCGCGCCTGAGCGCCAGTATCCCCGTGATCGCGCGCGAACGCGTGGTTTGGCAACTGGGTTTCAATTTCTGGAACCTCACCTACGACGCCGAGACCACCCTTCAAACG
>JAKLJF010000436.1:274-4955 GCA_023151335.1 Thermoanaerobaculia bacterium
CTCACGCAACTGAATGACAACGGCCTGCGCACTGCCGGCTTGAACACTACTGTATTTAAGCCGCTCGGCGAAAAACAATTTCTGATCCTGCAAGGCGCTGCCGACCTGAGCGGCGATTACAGCCTGAAAAAATTCCAGCAGCTGCGTTACCTCCGCTATTCGGTAGCCGCGGTGTGGGGCAAACGCCCGCACGACCGTATGCAATGGGGCCTCGGCCTGTCGCGCACCTACCGCGCCGGGCAGGCGAATATTTTTCCCGTCGTGATGTTCAACTGGACGGCCCTCAATCGAAAATGGGGTACGGAAATCCTGTTGCCCGCCCGGGCCCACCTGCGCCGCACCTTTTCAGCGAAAAACCTC
This sequence comes from Thermoanaerobaculia bacterium, assembly GCA_023151335.1. Classification (GTDB taxonomy): domain Bacteria; phylum Bacteroidota; class Bacteroidia; order Chitinophagales; family Saprospiraceae; genus M3007. The sequence goes on from JAKLJF010000436.1 coordinate 635, forward strand.
CTGCTGGCCGGCTACGAACTGGAAGGACAAAGCTACCGTATTCACGAACTGTCGGATGCGGAGCGCAGCCTGGAAATCCGCCGCGGCGAACTGCGCGCCCGGCTGGAATATCAGCGCCAACTCAGCGGCTTTATCTGGATCGCCCTGCAAGCTGGCTACCGCTTCAACTGGTCCTTTAATGCCGATTACCTGCCCGACGACGGCAAAGATTTCTCCCGGGGCTTCTCCGGCAACCAGCCTTATGCCATGCTCAATGCCCCGGGAAATGCCCTGTATTTTAATGTAAGTCTGAATGTTGTACGGCCCTGACCCCGGCCAGTTGCAGCGCCCTTGCGACGCGGGGGCAGTGATATTTCCGGCAAACTATTGGATCGGCCGGTCAAATTAAAATAAATATAAAATTCTGGTTTAATATGTAAAAAGAGATTTATATATTTGCCCTGAATAAACCGTTTCACTTAATTTTCTCCAGTCCAATGAAAAAGCCAATTTTTGCAGCCCCCTGGCAGGGCAGCCTGTTGTTCTTTGTACTCGTATCCCTTTCCTTTACCGCTTGTAAAAGTTTTCCAAAAGGGTATCGCCTGATGCTTGAAGGCGAGAACAAGCGCGCTGTCGAAATTTTTAAAAAGAGAGAAAACCACCGTACCTACGGGCCGGGCGCCACCTATTACAAGGAGATGCTCGGATTGGCCGGCGTCACCAGTATGTCGGAGTGGGGGAGGGTGCATAACCTGTTTTGTGAACTGGAAGAGCGGGTAAAAAACATGCCGCTCAAAAAAATGCACAAACTGGCCAAATACCAGGTACGGCCCGCCCGGATACGGGAATCGCGGGAAAACCTGGAAATGCGTATCCTCGAACACCTCTGTCTTTATGGGACGATTGCCCATCTCGATTCCCTGTACGCCCATTTTCCCTGCTGGATAACAAAAGACGCCCGCGATTCGGTACGCGACGTGATCGTGAATATGACCATCGACCCCAGCCGGCCCGTTTATGAAAACAAATGCCAGGAACGCCTGGGCGCAGGCAGCGGTTTGGGCCTGCCGGAGGAACGGGCCAAAGGGTTTCCCTGCGTACCCGCCTCCTTACACCGCGAATGGAAAATCAGCTACGACGATGCCATCGGCATCATGGAGCGGTACAGCCACGCCGTGAAGGAATACAATTACCCGGCTTTCTGGGACATCCGGGAGCATATCTGGGATATTTATAAACTCCAGTATTCGTATTGCGACATGAGCCGGTTCAAAAAAGAGAACCCGGACGACGACTATGCCCGGGATTGCTGGTTCGACAACGCACGGGATACCTTCTGTCTCGACCTGTTGCGCCCTATGCTGGCGTTTCACCGCAACAATGCCCACACGGTGCTCGACATCGAGGTGTGCAACCAGATCATTTGTCTTTCCCTGATCGCGGAGGACGCTTTTCAACTCAATGCCGCCGAGAAAGAGCAACTGGAGGACGTCCGCCTGATGTCGGACTTGCAGCAGCAGTTTATTTGCCGGAAGTTCAAGTTCGAAGCGCCCGAACTGATCTCGAAAGTCGCTGCTCTGGCCCAAAAATATGTCCATCATAAAGCAGTGTATGATCTGGTGCGGGAAATGACCAACTATTTTTTCACCACCGGACAAATGGGCTATGCCCGGCAGGTCGCACAAACCCTGGCGCCCCTTTTCCCGGATTTGGAAACATGCCCGACCCGGTATGATTTTCAGGTGGGTAAACAAAAGTGGTTTGCCAACTATGCCGCGCTCCTGCAACGCGCCGGCGACAGCATCGCCCTGGTGCAGCCGGTAGCGGCCTGGAACACGCCCGACCACCACGAATACGCCCTGGTTTCCTGGGCCGAAAACGACGAAGTGTATTTCGTGCGGCGGCATCCCGTTACCGCATCTGCCCAGGTGATGACTTCCCGCTCGAACGGCGCCTCGTGGTCCAAGCCCGTGCCGGTGCGCGAACTATCGGTGGCCGGCGATATCGAGCCGCTCTCCATCACCGCCGACGGCCGGTATATGCTGCTCCGTTCGGGTGGCCGCTTGCTGCAATCATACCGCCACGATACGCGCCGGCCCTGGTCGAAGCCCGACCCGCTGCCCATGACGTTCCGTTTCGGCGGCAGAGCCATGCTCTCGCCCGATGCCTCCCTGTTGCTGATCGAGGATTACGCGACCCGCAAAACCGCGCTCGGCCGCCCGCGAAAGGATATTTTTGTGTCCAAACCGGGCGCCGACGGCCGCTATGGGCGTCCGGAATCCATCGGCGACAAAATCAACCTGCCTCGTAGCGACGAGGGCAATCCCTTTCTCGCGATCGGCGGACGTATGCTCGTCTACACCTCCAACCGGGAAGACGCCCTGGGTTATACCGACCTGTACAGCGTGACGTTCCAAAAGGCAGGCGACTGGACTTCTGCCCTCGAGCCTGTGAACATGGGACTTCAGGTGAATACCGTTTTTGAAGACTTCGGCGTGACCCATTTTTCAGAATACACCGGCGAGGGGTTTTTCCATCGGCGCGACCAATGTTCCGGCGATCTCGACATCTGGCGTATCCCAGCTCTCGGAGGCGTTCCGGAAAACGCCCTTCGACTCGCCGGCATCATACTCGATGAGAACGGTCGCCCAATCACCGGCGGGTTTATGGAGTTTACCACCGATTACAACCTGCGCGCACAATCGCAACTCATCTCTGCAAAAGGCACCTACACGCATACGGCCGCCGACAGTTCGCAAGTCGTCCGCCTTTTCCCGGAAATTCCCGGTTATTATTCCGAACGCGACACCACGCACTTCCTGGCCCGGGCGCCGAAGGGCAGGATCATCCGCGACACTTTTTACCTGACTTCTTTCGAGCACATCCGGCAACATTTCAAGCTGCGGTACAGCACCTTCGTCAATGGTACCGCCGAATTCGATAATCCCCTGCAGGCCTACCCGGAACTGACCCGCCTGGCCAAAATCGCCACCCGTATGGGCGCCGAACTCGAACTCACCGGCCATACCGACAGTACCGGCGCTGAAGGCCTCAACCACGAACTGGCCTTCAACCGCGCCCAATCGGTCAAACAGTTCCTGGTGGAAAAATGCGGCTTCGCACCCGAAAAAATAAAAGTGTTCGGCTTCGGCCCTACCCGGCCCATCTGTTCCAACGCCACGGAAGAAGGACGCCGCTGCAACCGGCGGGTGGAGGTGGTGTTCCGGATGCCCGTTTTGCCCAGCGAGCAGCAAAGCACGGCAACTCCGGGATCGGGCGGGGGCGGTTGAGCGGGTTTAACGGGTTGAGCGGGTTGAGCGGGTTGAGCGGGTTTAACGGGTTCGTTAACCCTTGGTATCCTTTATCAGCACTGCCAAGGTTTGGCGAACCCGCTCAACCCGCTCGACCTGCTAGTAGAAGTCTTGAGACTTTGATCATATATCCGTCGGACTTAGTCCGCTTTTAAATTTTCCGGACTATACCGCCGAGCGTTGGCTACGTATAAAACGTTAACTAACCCTTACCCTCCTTTCTCTCCCGCACGTATGTCATTTTGTAAAGACCTGTCCGCTCTACGAGGGGTGAGTTCACATCTGGCAATGCGCCCGTAGAGCGGACAGGTCTTTACAAGATGACATACGTGGGGGAGAAAGAGTGAGTAGCTTGGGCCGGCGGCTTATGAATAGCCGAGGCTCGGCGGTAAAGTCCGGCAGATACACGGCCGAAGTCTGAAGACTTCGACCAGCCGGGTGCGAATATTTGTTGTTACATGGTGCGGAACTTTTCAACTTGACGGCACGTTTTACCCTGCGCCGCAAATTTTTGCGTATCGCGCTTTTTCTAAACCCTCTAAACCCTCTAAACCCTCTAAACCCCCACAAACCCGCATTCATGCGCTTCACACCGATTCCATATTTCGTTTGTCTGCCTGTTGCCACTGGCAACCGTTGATCGCCTTCCGCTCCCGCGGATCAGGTTTTTTCAATTTCAAGATAAACGATTATGGGATACAAATCGGTGCCCGCCCGGCGGGCAGTGCGCGCTTGTGGCCGCGAATATTATTTTTCCAAAATTATTTACATCCTCGGCAAGTACCGGCAGGGCAAACAGTTGCCATTAAAATTGCAGCGCCGCTATGCTCCCTGGCTGGAATGGCTGGAGCAGGCGGAGCCCGCCGACCGGGCCGAATGGCTCTCTTTTATCCTGAACGCCTCGGCTGATTGTCCGGCGGCCCTGGCCAGCATAGACCTGTGGCCCGGGCTGTGGAGCGCCTGGCAGTTGTTCCGGCAAAACACCGGCGGCGTATCCGCCCTGCTGGCTGAACTGCGCTTGTATGACCTGC
>JAKLJF010000437.1 GCA_023151335.1 Thermoanaerobaculia bacterium
CGCCAAACTCGGCACGCATTTTATCCTGCAGGGCGGCACCCAGAAAAACCTTGCCGTGGTAAAGGCTGAAGTGGATTTTATCGAATCCAGGTTTGTGGGCAAAGACGTGCAACCCACCATCAGGGTGCACGAACACTGCGGTGAAAGCGGCGCCATCGGCGCGGCGCTGGAAGCCGTCAAACACTGGGAAAACGGGCGGAAACAGAGCAGTTTTATCGGCTTCGACGCCACTTCGCAAATTACCTACCGCCAGACTTCCGATGAAACCACCCGCTGCGTATTTTGTAAAAACAAATGCCTGCGCACGTACATCGACCTGCGAATGCCCGCCCCCGGCGCGGCTGTAAACGGCAGCAGTCCCGGGAGCGTCGGGGAAATCAGCCGGCGTATCATCGTGGGCAATGCCTGCGAAAAAGGCTCGGTAGAAGACGTAAAAGACATGCGGTCCATCAAAAAGGAATTGGATGCCCTGCTCGACGCCACCCCCAACCTGCTCGATGTCAGCATCCGGGAATTGTTCAAAAGTTACCATCCTGAACCCGCTTTCGAGCCCGTTCGCCTGTGGGACGGCAGCGCGCGCAGGCAGGCTTTTGCCGGCCGGAAAGACCTGGTGGTCGGTATTCCCAGAGTATTGCTGCTGTATTCTTTCGCGCCGCTGTTCACTGCCTACTTCGAAAGTTTGGGCATCCGGGCCGGCAATATTGTCTTTTCCGACTTTACCAGTGAAAATCTCTACCGCGAAGGCGGCAAAAGGGGGGCCATCGACCCGTGTTTCCCCAGCAAGGTCACGGTCGCACACATACACAACCTGTTGTATGAAAAACACAAAAAAAGAGCCCTGAACCTGATTTTTTTCCCCGCCATCGGCGATATCGACGCGGGGTTGAAGGGCACGCTCGGCGCCTGGACCTGCCCGTCCATCGTGCCGTCTTCCGAAGTAGTGAAAGCTTGTTTCACCAAAGAAGGCGATACGTTCGCCTCGATGGGGATCACCTACCTGAACCCCTTCCTCAATCTGGCAGAACCCAAATTATTCGAGCGCCAGATGTTCGACGCTTTCCAACCGGTGCTGGGCCTCACCCGCCAGGAAAATATGCGGGCCGCAGAGGCCGGCTTCAGGGCGCTGGATCAATACCGGTCGTATATCAGGGGGCAGTCCCGGCTGGTGCTGGATATGCTGGAACGGGAAAACAAAATCGGCCTGGTACTGCTCGGACGGCCCTATCACAAAGACCCCGGTATCAACCACGAAATATTCACGGAATTCCAGAAACTGGGTTATCCGATCCTCGCCCAGGATATTCTCCCTACCGACCCCTTCACCCTGGAGCAGGTGTTCGGCGACGACATCCGGACCGGACGCGTAAAACACCCGCTCGAAATTTCAGACGTATGGAAACGCTCGATCAGTCCGAACGCCAATACGAAACTGTGGGCGGCCAAGTTTGTAGCCCGGCACCCCAATCTGGTAGCATTGGAACTGTCCAATTTCAAATGCGGACACGATGCGCCGATCTATACCGTGCTGGAAGAAATTATTGAAAGCGCCGGCACGCCGTTTTTCAGTTTCCGGGACATCGATGAAAACAAACCGAAAGGTTCCATCCGGTTGCGGATAGAAACCCTCGATTATTTCCTGAAAAAATACCGGGAAAAGATGTTCGGCGAAGCCTGCGAGCCTGCTCCCGCGGAAGAAGTTTACACCGAAATGGAACCGGCATAGCAATCTGTAAAATCTGCTGTTATGGACACCGCCACTAAAATCCTTCATTATCGCGCACAGCCGGCGGCAGCACAGGCCGCGGGGACGCGCCGTTTGAACGTTCCGCTTTTTACCTTGAGATTTTATGCCGTTTTCGCAGGGCTGTTTGGGGGGCTCGCCTGCCTGACGGCACAGGACAACTGGAAGTTCCGAACGGAGCAAAACGGCATAAAAGTTTACAGCAGCCAACAGGAAAGTTCGGCATTCAATGCCCTTCGCGCCACATTCGAGGCCGACGCCACCCTGTCGCAGTACGCGGCGGCAGTGCTGGATATAGATCAATACAAGCGCTGGAACTCGGCCGTGTACAATCCATATATTGTCAAACGAATCAATGAATCGGAACTGGTCTATTATTCGGAGGCTAAAGCGCCCTGGCCTGTTCAGGACCGTTACGTGGTACTTCACCTGAAAGTAACACAGGACCCGGCATCCAAGACGCTGACCATACGATTGAAAAACCTGCCGGATGTCATCCCTCAAAAAAAAGGATTCATCCGGATCAAAGAATACCATGCCAACATAACCGTGACGCCGCTTTCTTCCACGCGGGTAAAAGTGGAATACGTTGCCCGGATAGATCCCGGCGGGAGTATCCCCGCCTGGATTGCCAATTTTTTAATGGACGAGCTGCCGGTCAAATCTTTTACCCAATTGAAAGCAAGGCTGAACGAAATGGGCGACCAAAGCGAAGCCGTTCCCTTTATTGACGATAAATAACCAGGTAGCCATGACTTATGTAAACAAAGTAATCGGCAAAATTTGGGCGACCATATCCCTTTACCGCCAAACCGGCCATTTGCACTTCATCGGCACCAATGTGCTGAAAATTGTATTGCTGTATGGGCTGGTGGTCGTGGCGGTGATCCTGGTAGCCAAATACGTCCTCAACCTCAATCAGATTTTTCAAAATATCATCGACCGGTTCACGGATACGGAGGTGCTGGTGCTGTTTTTCGTTTCGGAATCGCTGCTGGGCATGATTCCCCCGGACCTGTTTATGCTGTGGGCGGAAAAATTCGGCGAACCCCTGTGGATGCTCACTTTTTTGGGGGTGTTGTCCTACGTGGGCGGTATCATTTCTTACTGGCTCGGAATATGGATTTCGCGCCGGGAGCGGGTGAAAAATTACATTGAAACCCGTCTGAAGAACTATATCGCCCTTACCCAGAAGTGGGGCGGCGCCTTTCTGGTCATTGCCGCGTTGTTTCCCTTTTCGCCTTACTCGATGGTAGCGATTGCCGTGAGTATGTTCAGGTATCCGTTTCCTAAATTGTTGCTTTTCGGGGTATCGCGCATCATCCGGTTTATTTTACAGGGTACGGCGCTGATTCAGTTGCTGGAGATGAGTTGAAGGGGGCAAGAGCGTAAAAAATAAGAGGCCATCATACAGGCGGCCCGGAATAAAAATATCAAGCAGATTTTTCTACGCCGGCCAAATGCCTGCCCGCTCCGGCCGCAATTTCTTTCATCGTCCGCATGGCCGCGGCCACGCTTTTTTTCTCCAGGTACTCGAGCATACGTTGCGCCAGTTGGCGGGCGGCGGGGTCGAGTTGGGCGAGTTCTTTGGCGAAAACTTCGTTGACGGCGCGTTCTTTGGCGTCGCGCACGTCGTCCACCACGGGTAGCAGGGCGCGTTCCACCTGCCGCTGGTGCCATAGTTCGCGATAGGCGCGCACCTTTTCAGTAATGAGTATTTCGGCTTTGCGGCGCTCCTGTTCGCGGAAAGCGAGGTTTTCGCTGGCCAGTTCGCGCAGCCCTTCTATTTCGATGTATTGAACCGGGAAGCCGCGCGGAATGCGGGCATCGACGTTGTTGGGAACGGCGAGGTCAACCACCACCTTCGTGCCGGATTCGGCGGCAAGCAGTTTGTGGTATAAAGCCGGCGTGATCACCGGCTCGGTGGCGCCGGTACATACCACCAGTGCGTCGAAGCCCGCGGTATAGTGTTGCAGGGCATCGAGCGGCAGGGCAAGGCCATCGAGATATTCGGCAATGACCCGGGCTTTTTCCAGTGTTCGATTGAATACCGTGACGTTCCGAAAACCGTATTTGAACAAAAATTTGGCTACGAGGGTATTAGTTTGTCCGGCGCCCACCAGCAGGATGCGGGCATCGGGTTTCAGTCCGGTTTCCAGCATCTGGTTAAATGCCAGGGCAACGACCGAAAGCGCTTTTTCGCCGATACCGGTGGCCGTGTACACTTCTTTGGCCGTTTCCACGGTGAAGCGCATCAGCAGGCGCAGGTGATCGCCGGTAAGGCCCCCCTCGCGGCAACGCTCGTACGCTTCGCGCAGCTGGCGGATGATCTCGCGTTCGCCTACCACAAGGCTGTCCATGGAGGCCGCTACTTCGAGCAGGTGGCGGATGGCGTCGGCGCCGTGCAACAGGCGCATTTTAGCGGCCAGCTCTTTGGTAGTGCCGGCTGGCAGCTCCGGACGCAGTTCGGCAAGCACATCGTGGGCGAGTTGATTCGGCAGGGGCTGATGGGTATAAAACAAATAAATGACCCGGTTACAGGTAGGCAGGTACAACAATTCTTCCCATCCGAATTGCGATTTGAGGCGTTGTAAAACGGCGAGGGGTTCGTCGCCGCGAATAATCGCCTGCCCGATCGAGTCGAGCGAAGCCTGGCGGTGAGTTAAGGTTAGCAGGTGATATCCATTCAGCATGGCGGGAAAAATAGGTACATCAATGATCGTCTTTAGACGTGGAGCAAAAGTACAGTGTCGCACTGCCGGCACTGTCACGCCTGTGTAAACCGCCGGAAGGGGGCGAAATTTGGAAAAATTCTAAATAAAGACCGCTACTTTTGTGCCGCCATGACCGACAAATTGCGTGCCTACCTGTATTTGCATTTCTGCGTGTTTTTATGGGGGTTTACGGCTATTCTGGGCAAGCTCATCACCCTGCAGGCCTTGCCGCTGGTGTGGTGGCGGGTGTTGTTGTGCTCCGCTACGCTTTGGCTGGTGCTGCCTAAAGCGCAAATACGCGGCCTGAGCCGGCGAACTTTCTGGCAAATGCTCGGCGTGGGCGCCTTGGTCGGTGTGCACTGGCTGTTTTTTTACGGCGCTATCAAACTCTCCAACGCTTCGGTTGCGGTTACGACGATGGCCACCACTTCTTTTTTTGCCGCCCTCACCGAACCGCTGCTGCTGCGTCAGCGTATCAAATGGTACGAACT
>JAKLJF010000438.1 GCA_023151335.1 Thermoanaerobaculia bacterium
CTCCAAAGGAGCAGGCAGGTAAAGTATTTTTTCATGACGGGGTAATGTTGGTGAACGGATGTTTAAACTGCTTTTAAACAACGTTTTGCACCCCGTTTTCGCTGTCACGTTTACGAAACTTTTTAAGTTTCGTAAACGTAGCCCTCTTATCTCAATTCCCCGCCTCCGGCAAAAAAGCGGTATCCATCACATACCGTGCCGGGTTGGCCGGATCGATCATGACGCGCAGCAGGCGCCCGTCGCCGACGAAAGGCGTGGGGTCGTACCAGATGTTGTCGCTTTCGAAGGTGTAGACTTTATTGGTGGTTTTATCGTGCCATTGTCCGGTGATGACAAAAGGGCTGTCTCCGTTTACCTTCAGGCTGGTGTTGTAGCGCACCTCGGTGAAAGGCACGTCGATGGGCGTGCCGTATTGCCAGAGCCAGGCCCTGCGTTTTTGAGTAAAATACCGGTTCAACAGTCCGCCGAACCCGATGCCGCCGAATACCAGGAAAAAAATACCGGTGATGAGGGGCACTACCCAGGTGTCGGCGCCTTCCAAGGACAGATTGCGCGGATTGTCGGGATGATACCAAAGGGTGACGCGGTCGTCTACAGAAAACTCGGGCGGATTGGTATATACACCGGGATTATGCGTGATGGTTTCGCCCCTTTCGGTAATGAACGATACTGTGGGGCTCGATCCGCCCTTTCCGCTGTAATTGACATCGATCACTTCGCCCTCCGTGCGAATACCTTCGCTGCGCAGCTGATAGCGGTTAAACATGGTCGAGGTGAACGCAATACCCATAATGGCGCCAACGAAAGCAAAAATGCCGCAGAAAACGGTCCAGAAATTTCGTTTGATCCAGTTATTCATGTGTGTTTTTCCGACTTTTGCGCGATGAAAATTTTGCTCCTTGGCGGCGGTGGCCGCGAACACGCTTTTGCCTGGAAACTGGCGCAGGATCCCGGTTGCAGCCAGCTTTTTATCGCTCCCGGCAATGCCGGCACCGCCGAATGTGGCACTAATGTAGCGCTTTCCGCGACCGATTTTCAGGGGATAAAAAATTTTGTGCTGACCAACGCTGTTCAAATGCTGATCGTTGGCCCGGAGGAACCGCTCGTGCGCGGCATCGTCGATTTTTTCCAGGATGATCCGGCCTTGACAGGAATTCCGGTGATAGGCCCCACCGCGGCCGGCGCGCAACTGGAAGGCTCGAAAGCGTTTGCCAAAAAATTCATGGCACGGCACGGCATCCCCACGGCCCGGTATGCCGAGGTGACTACACAGGAGAAAGGCGCCGAATTTTTAAAAACTTTAAAGCCGCCGTATGTACTCAAAGCCGACGGACTGGCCGCCGGCAAGGGCGTGCTGATCCTGGATCATCTGGATGAAGCCATTGCAGCCCTCGAAACCATGCTCGCCGGTCAGTTTGGCGAGGCCAGCCGCCGGGTCGTGATCGAGGAGTTCCTGAGCGGGATTGAGTTTTCCGTTTTTGTGCTCACGGACGGGAAAAACTACCGCATTTTGCCGGAGGCAAAAGACTACAAACGTATCGGCGAAGGCGATACCGGGCTGAATACCGGCGGAATGGGCGCCGTATCGCCCGTGCCTTTTGTGACACCTGAACTGTGGCAAAAAGTAGAAGACCGGATCATCCGGCCGACCGTGGCCGGCCTTTCAGCTGAAAACATTGAATATAAAGGATTTATATTCTTTGGCCTCATCAATGTCGGAGGCGACCCTTACGTGATCGAATACAATTGCCGTATGGGCGACCCGGAAACCGAAGTCGTGTTTCCCCGCCTGAAAAACCACTTGAGTGAGCTGTTCATAAAAATGGCTTCCGGCCTGCTCGACACCGTTCAAATAGAGACCATTCCCGAAACGGCTGCCGTGGTGATGCTGGTGGCCGCCGGTTATCCGGGCGACTACCGCAAAGGCGACGAGATCCGCATCGACCGGCGCCGGGAAGGCAGCCTGTACCTGCACGCCGGTACCCGCCCAGACGGTGGAAAGGTGCTCACCAACGGTGGCCGGGTCATGGCGATCACCTCCTACGGGTTGTCGGTAGCAGAAGCGGTGGCGCGCTCGGTAGAGGCCGCCGCGGACGTACACTTTGAAGGCAAGTACTTACGCAGAGATATCGGGCAGGATTTATTTTAACGTAACGGTGTAGGAATAGGTGTTGGTTTTCGGCTGCTCTGCCGGTTCGGGTTTGGCGGTGGTGTACACGTAATTCACCTGCATCCCGGTGGCCGGTTGGGGCGCGGGAACCGGAATGTTGGCCGGCGCCGGCAATTTGAAGCGGATATGCGCTTTTTTGTGAAATAACACTTTAACGCCCCGGTTGCGCCCCACGGCAAATTTGAGCAATCGCACCACGCGCACGGCTTCTTCGTCGCAGCCGAATCCCAGCGTTTGCAATACGCGGGTATCCACTACATTCCCTTTATAATCAATATCGTATTCCACCAGCACGGTACCTTCAATTTTGGCCTCCAGGGCGGCGGCCGGGTAACGCAGATTGGCGTAGATGAATTTGGTGAGCGCCGCCGGTCCGCCGGGGTATTCCGGTTGCTGGATGAAATGTTTTGCCTTTTTTTCCTTCTCCATAAATCAAAGCTCAGTACCCCAAATCGTGTGCCAGTCGGCGGTGTTGCAGGTATTTATCCAAAAAACGAAGTCCCACCAATATGATTGTCAGCAATAGTCCGTACTGCAGGAAGGAGTTGTTGACCCAAATCGACCAGTCGATGGCCGGCATTTCAGGAATAGCAATGGAAGGTATCTGTTCCGGCGACAACTGCAGGGCAGCCACTACCATTACCACCACGGGTGTCAGGAGGAACAACCCGAAAACACCGGCAATGAGCCAAATCATCCAGTCCCTGCCCTTGGCTTTGGCTCGCACGTGCACCTGCTCGGCAGCCCAGGCGGCCATTACGCGGTCGGCAAAACCGGGATCGGGCGATTCCAGCGGCAGCGAGAACATCTCCCGCTTTTCGGCCAGAATGATTTCCAGCCTGGCCTGCCATTCGGGGTTAAGCCGCAGATAATCCTCCACCCGCTGTTTTTCAGCGGCGTCGAGAAAGCCATCGGCGTAATCCCACAACATATCATCGCTGAGCATGAGTGTATCTTTCATAACGCTGTTGTTTGTGAAGTTTATGAGGGCTTATGGGGGTTTATGAGGGTTTAGAAGGTTTAGAAGGTTTAGAGGGTTTAGAGGGTTTAGAGGGTTTAGAAGGGTTTAGAGGGTTTAGAGGGGGCAAATATCACTTCATTATTGGGTCATTCCCATTGCTCGCAAGTCGTCAGTCAAAACTCTTTTACTTCCACGGTAAATTTTTCGTCCAGAATGGTTTTAAGGCGTTGCCGGGCGCGGCAGAGTTTGGTTTTGGCATTGGTCATTGTGAGGTCCATGATCTGGCAGATTTCGTCGAGGCTTTGTTCGTAGAGGTAGAACAGGGTAATAATATTGGCGTCGTCGGGGGCGAGCATCTGGATGGCGCGTTGCAGGGCGGCGTTGCGGTCTTCACGTTCCATGCGGCGCGACACATCGGGCACGCTTTCATCCTTTAGACGGACGGGGTGCGCTTCGTCATCCAGGGAGCGGATATCGGGGTTTTGTTTTCTCAAATGGTTGAGCGAGGTGGAGTAAACGATCTTGTACAGCCAGGTGGTGAATTTGCATTCCCCCCGGAAATCGGCCAGGTAGCGGAACATGCGCATGAAACAGTCCTGCGCCACTTCATGCGCGTCTTCCCGGTTTTTGACAAAGCGCAGCGACAAGGTAAACACATATTTCTCATACCGCTTCACCAGCATGGCAAAGGCGCTTTGCCGGCCGGCCAGTGCCTGTTGGATCAGTGTTTCGTCGCTTAGCGTTGCAGCCATCGGGTGGGTATCCGGATGTTTAGTCACTCGGACACGGAGGGGGCGGATGGGGTTACAAAATTAGCGTTTTTAATTTTCAAATGCTCGTATTAAAGTGTTTGATCATTCATCGTTATTTCACACGGAAATCAAAAGTGATTGTTCCGCATTGTAATATTACGTTCGATGCAACAAAACGATAGCTTCGCGCCCACAATTCGGCTCGCTTACGAAGTGACAAATTGAACGTCGTAGAACCAAGCTGTGTATATGTAGCTGATGTGACTTCCCCTGCGTCATTTATACAAACTCTGACGGCCACTCTTCCTGTATTTTGTGTGTCATTCATCATTTTTGGACGATTCACAACCTTTCTGCCCGCTATGCCTTCAATGACTGTTACGTTAATTTCTGAAGATATGCCTTCTTCGTTCACGCCTCCTTTAGGATAAAGATATTTCTTCTCCTCCGGACATCCTTCTAAGGCTGGAATGCCTTTTTTATCGGGGCATTTGTCATCTTTATTAGGTACGCCATCGTTATCGTCATCGTTATTGTCAGAAAGAGTCTCCTCCTTTGGGGAAGGCGGTTGGCCACCAGATGGGATATTGTACACTTGCGGCCTTTTTCCACCGGTTGTTGACGGCGGGTTTTTGGGTGTTACAGCCGGATTGGAGGTGTCTGGTTTTGTTTTTTCGGGCCAAAAAATAACAACAGATATGACCAACACCAGCAAAGCGCCTAACCGTACCGCTGTCCGCCAGCGGTATGGTATGCTATTATTACTTCGTTGCAAATGTTTGATCCGTTTGCGGGCTTCACGAACATAAGCGCCGGTGGGGTAGGTCGTTTTACGAGCAGGAGAATAATGTCGGCTTTTTGAAGTTGATTTCTTATAGCCGGTTCCCAGTATTCCCCGGCTACGAGTTCGCGATCGGTCCACACCCGTAACAGACCGGCACGCTCCATAGGTAGAAACTGGGCTTTCAGTTCGGCGCGAAAGGGTTCGTCTTCGCGGGCATAGATAATGAATACCTGGAGCGGGTTGGCGGACATATGTT
>JAKLJF010000439.1:0-278 GCA_023151335.1 Thermoanaerobaculia bacterium
GACCGAAGCCATCCAGGAAGCGGGCGAGATCCGCTTCGTGCCTATTCTGCTCACCTCGCTCACGGCTATCGGCGGCCTGCTGCCGCTGGCCGTGGAGGAAAACCCGCTGTACTCGCCGCTGGCTTATGTGCTGATCGGGGGATTGATCTCATCCACGCTATTGTCGCGGATCGTGACGCCGGTGTTGTATAAGTTGTTAGCGCCGAGGGTGGTGTGAAGGTCGATGGGGGATTGAAAAAGTAGAGTTAGGTTTTTTTCCAAAAAAAACCCAACTTTGC
>JAKLJF010000439.1:288-4463 GCA_023151335.1 Thermoanaerobaculia bacterium
GTTTAAACTCTACTTCACCATGATGTCTGACATGACGGCGCCTGCCACAACAGTTAAAACGAAACCGAAAAAACGGAAAATTCCCGCCTGGCTGATCAAAGAGACCATCGACGGGAGGTCGTTTTATTACGCGGGCTACCGTTCAGTGCTGAACAAAAGAAAAACGCCCGACGACATTATGCCTGACAGTAGCTTGCAAAACGTCATTAAAATTTATCTGGTCCTTTTGATGGGACAAAAATTGGATTTATCCAAATATTGGGTCTTTTCAGGTGAGGTTGGCTTGCATATTGAGACGGGCAAAAATTTAGCCCTCGATTTTGCATTGGTAGAAACCAGCAAATGCCCGCCTTCAAAAATTTCCAATAAATATTTGGATAGCTCCCCGAATGTGGTAGTAGAAATTGACGTAAACGTAGAAAGCGATCAGGAGAATTTCGACGCTTGGGAAGATTTTATCATCCCCAAAATCAATAAATTACACGAATTCGGCACACAAAAAGTGATCTGGATTTTTACCAGAAGCAAGAAAATTGTGCTCGCCGAGGCCGGGAAAAAATGGGAAACCTTCGATTGGGACAAAGACGTTGAAATGATGGAAGGGGTGACTTTCAATATTGCGGAATATCTGGCTGAAAAGGGCATAATGAATATCGAATAACGAACCAGGAGGGTACGAAGGATTCTGTACCGTTCCACCCCACCCCCGAAGGGGAGTGTGGAACGGTACAGAATCCTTCGTACCCTCCTGGTTCGTTATTCGATATTCAAAAACTTCCCTACTCGGCCCGGCCGCCGGTCAGTTCTTCCTGTAATTTTTTCAAGCCGTCCCAGTCTTCTTTATCCGCCAGATCAGCCTGGTGCGGCCAGGAGTCGGGCACGGCCACGTTGTATTGCGGGCCGCCGGCGTCGAGGATTTCGCGCAGTTGGTAGGGCGAAGTGACGGCCAGTTGGGCCCAGGTGGTAATGCCGGCATTGTTGAGCATTTCGGCGATTTTCGGGCCGATACCTTCCACGATCTTCAGGTCGTCCCATTTGTATTTTGTACCATTGAAAGTGATGGTTTTGGGGGCAGCTGCCGCGACTGTTTTCGCGCCGCCGGCTTTTGCGCCGGCTTTGTCGCCCACCTGTTCGCGCAGGGCATTGCGTTCGCTTTCGCACATGATAAGGTCGTCCTTGACCTTGTGCAGTTGCTTATCGCGGGTTTCCACGTCGGCTTCCAGGGCTGAAATGCGCATGCGCAGTTGGGTGATCTCATTGGTTTGGTCGTTGACCTTGGCGGTAAGCGCGGCATTGTCTTCGCGCAGAGCGCCTACCTTGTAATAAGCATAAGCGGCCAGCCAGCCGAGAATAAAGGGAATGATGCAAAGCAAAAAGCCGACGAGATAATCATTCGTGGCAGAAGCGCTATGGAGGAAAATATGAGCAAAAATCATGGTTGAGTTCGTTTTGATTGTTTAACGGTTGGTGGTGAGCACAACACGGCGGTTCTGATGGCGTCCGTCTTCCGTGTTATTATCGGCCACAGGCTCCGATTTGCCTTTGGATTCGACTTTAATGCGGTTGGCGGCAATGCCATTGTCCGTCAGGATTTTAGCGATGGCTTTGGCGCGCCCCATACCGAGCGCAATATTTTGTTCATCGCTGCCCACATTATCGGTGTGCCCGACCACCAGGAAAGTTGCCGTGGTGGCTTTGTGTTTTTCCACCAGTTTTTTCAAATATTCGTCCACGGCAGGGTCTTTGTCCTTTTCCGTCGAGTTAAAGGGAAACAGGAACGTGACGGCGTTATCCGACTCGATAATAGCGCCTTCTTCCTTGGCCAGCACCATTTTGATCCAGGAGAAGCCGGCCGATTCACGGGCGGGGCCGCCTTCTGTGAGGGAGTCCACCACAACTTTCGCGGCCAGGTGCAGGCGGCTGTCCGGCATTTCGGGCATCATCATGGCCTTCAGGGCCTCGGCGCGTGCCATGCCCAGTTTGGCGCCGTCGGTTTCGCCGGCCCGGTACCAGGCGGTGATGAGCAGCGTGTCGCCCTGTCCGCCCTTGGTCAGCAATTCCTTTTTCCAGTTTTTAAAATTGGCGTCGGGTTCGGGTTGGGCGGCGTTCCATTTGAACAATGGAACCCCGCTTGTTTGCGCTGTTGTTTCAGCAGGTTGTCCGTCGCAGCAATCACATATACGGCAATGCCAGTAATTGACGCACCAGACTGTGTAACCTGCAAACAGCACGGCAATAAGCCACAGTGGAATTTTCATGTGTAAGATGGTTTAATATTTTGTCATGGTGATGTTTGGGCAAAAATATCTATGGAAAAACAAATTATCACCAACTTTATAAAAACTTATTTTTCAAAGGCCCATCCCATCATACTGCCGTTATTCACTCCGGCCAGCAATATCCCTTTTCCTGCTTCGGTTTGGAGCACGACGGCATCCCGCAATTCGCCGCCGGCCCACAGGCCATGCTGCCGGTTGGGCAAATGTTTCCATTCGCCGCGGCTGTCGGCGGCCAGCAGAATGCCCTGGGAGGCGTCGTAAGGGCCGGTTTCGGGTATATTGTTGGCGTCATTGCCGAGCAGCAACAAATCTGGGCGCCCGTCCCGTGTAAAGTCTTGAATAATAATACGTTTAGCGCAAGAAATCTGGGCTTCCGCGGGCAGGGTATGCAGGATGAATTTACCATCGCGGTTTTCAAACCAGGCATTGCCCAGGTAGCGCGCATCGAGTTTTTGCGCCGCCCTCAGTTTCTTCACATCCAGCACCTCCTCCAAAGACGCTTTGGCATAATGGCGGTAACGGAGGAATTTTGTTTTGATCAGATTAGGCATTTGAGCGGCCAGTTCGTTGCGTTGGGCCAGGGGATAATATTTGCCGCCGTCGGCCATGGCTACGACGGGGTCAATACTCTGGTTCAGATCAAAGTCCAGTGCAAACAGGCGCAGCGGCGCGCCCGGGGAGGCGTGCAGGCGGGTGTTCAGGCCTTCGTTGCCCGCGGCAAGATCGGGGTCGCCATCGCCATCCAGATCAGCCACGGAAAGGCAGTTCCAGAATCCGGAACTGTGTTCCAGGCCGAATTGAGCCGTGACTTCGGAAAAGGCTTTTCCGTTGAATTGGAATATCTTAACCGGCATCCACGCTCCGCACAGGATCAATTCCGGGCGTTTGTCGCCGTCGAGATCGGCAAATTGGGCGTCAGTGATCATTCCGGCCCGCTCAAGTCCGCCGGACAGATTCGCCGAAGCCATGCTGAAACGGCCTTTACCGTCATTGAGCAGCAAAAAGGAACGCGGTATTTCCGGAAAGCGCCCCGGCGCCACCCGCCCGCCAACAAACAGATCCGGGTCGCCGTCGCTGTCGACATCCGCGGCCCGGACGACCGAACCGCTGTCGCTTTCCCGCGGTAAGGCCTCCGGCTCGCGCGCAAAGTTGCCCTGCCCGTCGTTGAAATACAGGCGGTCCTGGTAAACATCCGAGCCGGCAGCGGCTTCGTTACTGCCCGACACGACATACAGATCCAGGTCTTTATCGCCATCTGCGTCGAAAAACAAGGCGCCCGTATCCTCGAAACGGGCGTCGGCCCCGAGGGCAGGCTGATCGGAACGACGGAAAGAAGCGCCGGTTTTTTGCAGGAATACCGCCCCGCTTTGTCCGGCGGCCCCACCAACGAAAAAATCGTCCAAACCGTCGCCGTTCACATCGCCGGCAGCCAGACAGGGGCCGCTGCGCGAAAACCGGTGCAGGAGCAGGCGCTCGCGTTCAAAATCTTCGAAGTCGTTTTCCCGGTGGGTAAAATCAGGCGGCAGTACCGATTCAAACAATCGTTGCTCCGGCTCCGGGCGCGGAATTCGTCCGGGTTGGGCCTTGGCTATATCGAGCGTCAGACGCTGGTCAGCCTTCACATTTTCCAGCACCTGTATTTTACCGCCCGGCCATTCCACCTCGATACGCTCAGCGGTGGTCATTTTCCCCAAACCTACCTGAAAAACAGGTTCCACAGAAGAGTAAAATCCCCGTATGGGGGTCATTTCCTGATAGAACACCTGTCCGCCGGTGTGCACCCAAATTTTGGCGCCGGTACCCGCCGGGTTAAGGGCCGTGCCCTTGCATTTGATCTGCAACCAATGGTTGCCGTTTATTTGGGCGGCTTTGTTTTCATAAAGGCCCGCCGGTTCG
>JAKLJF010000439.1:4473-4921 GCA_023151335.1 Thermoanaerobaculia bacterium
TCGAGGTCGCCGTCGGTGTCGAGATCGGCGTAGGCGGCGCCGTTGGAGAAGCCTTTTTGCCCGAGTCCCCAGGCTTCCGACACGTCGGTCAGTTGCAGGGAGCCGGTATTTTGATACATGAAATTATGCACGGGATAAGACGACATTTTACCGGCAAAGGCTTCGAAATCCTTAAAACGGCCCGAGCTGATGCCGCCGGTTTTCTGGATACTGTCGGCGGTGTAGAAGAAAAAGTCCAGATCATTCAGGTCGCGGTAAACCCCGGCGGTAATAAACAGGTCTTTCCAGCCGTCGTTGTCGAAATCGGCCATCAGGGGCGCCCAGCTCCATTCGGTGGCTTCCATGCCGGCCAGGCAGGCGATGTCCTGGTAGACGGTGGACGGTGGACGGTGGACGGTGGACGGTGGACGGTGGACGGTGGACGGTAGACGATGGACGGTAGACGGTG
>JAKLJF010000043.1 GCA_023151335.1 Thermoanaerobaculia bacterium
AAAGATATGTTGACTGCTGTGCCGGAAGAGAACCGGCAAGCGACCAGGATAGGGCGGCGAAGAGCAACGCAAAGCGATCCAAACAAGTTTTCATTTGCCGGGCCGGGAATCGGTTTATTTTTCTCCAATGGCTTTTTTACCCGACAAAATTAAACTACGGATCAAATTCGTCAAATTTTTTTCCCTACTTCCAGCTATCCACCACCGTCACCTTATCGCCCACCGCTATCCACCGGTCCACTGCGGCTTTGTGGGCTGCGTGGGCTTCGTATTGAGCCAGGGCTTCTGCCGAACTGAAGGTCATAATAAACGTATATTGAAACGGGCTGGCAGGGTCGCCGTTCTTCAGCATGGTGCAGGATTTCATTCCTTCAACGTCGGCCCTGACGCTATTGAACTTGTCAAAAATGTATTGTACATCCGAATCTTTTGCTTCCGGTTTAAAGGAGGCCAGTAAAATATGGTAAAGTGCCTTGCCGCTTTTTTCATACGAGCTCAGGTTTACGACCTCCGTGCTCAGGATTTTCCAGCCGGCTTTTGTTTTTTTCATGATTCGGGTTTCCGTTTTATGCACTTCGCCGTTGGCATCGTTTAATTTGTCGTACTGATCAAATACGATAAAAGCCAGCTTGCCGTCCCGTTCCACTTTAACGTTTTCCCGCCGGAAAGACACATCATACTTTTTCCGGCCCTGAAATGCCGCTTTAAAGGTTTGATCTATGGCAGACCAGCCCTTTACTACAAAAACATTGTTTTGTTCTGCATAGGAAAAATAATCGTTTTCTGTTTGGCACCAAAGCGATTTCCAGGTTTCAAAATCGGCGTTGGCAAACGCCTCGGTTTCTTTTTTCAGGATATTCAGGAGGTCTTCATTTCCTTGTGCGCTCAGGTTTGTACCGAGGAAAAGGAGGGAGATTAATATTAAAAGGGAGTATTTCATTTCATTTAAATTTTATAGATGAATATATTTTTTAATAGTCTGCTCGCCAGACGACAAATTCATCCGGCGATCACGCCACCTCGTCTGACGAATCTCAGATTTCACACAGAATTTTTACACAGATGTTACACAGAAAGTATAGTTCACGGTTTATTCAGTTCCCCCTCAAACGTCACCACGCCTTCGCCCACAACACCCGGGATCGGGGCTTCGAGCGTGGCATGGCCGTAGTAGATCCCGTTGCCGGTAGCGCCTTCAAAACGCCCGGTGCCGCCGGTGATCAGGTAATCGCCGTTATAAAACACGCCTTGCGGGTCATCGGGATCGGGGTACGCGATACCCCAGTAATGGCCCACCAGGGTGCTGCCGTCGGCGGCGGTGAACACCATGTCGCCGGTTTGTTGGGGCGGGATAGCGGGCAGTCCGGTAAAATCCACGATCGAATTGGAAAACCACGTGCTTTTACCCAGGTGCAGGCCCTTGCCTTTGCCGGGTATTTTCATTTTAAGAATGGGCGGAGGGTCAACCACTTCCGGCGCGGTCTCGTAGGTCGCCTTGAACGGCACGTTGGCGGCGCGGCCGGTGGCGGCCGCGCGATCGGGCGAGAGGGTGTCGGGTAACGATTCGGTGTTGTCTTTGGCGCAGCCGGCCAGCAGCAGGGCCAGGGTACAGAGGATCATCCAGTTTTTCATAAGAACGTGGCTTTTTAAAAGTGATGAACAATGCCTGCAAAATTCATCTCCACATCGGGATAAATGCCCGGACAAATCCCTCAAAAACCCGGACAAATCGCTCAGATACGCGCAGTGGTGATGCCCGGAATATATTTTTTCCGTTTCGGGATTACTTTTCGCCTATTGTTGCGTTAAATAGATGAACCATCCCGTTCACGCGCCGAAATGTTCCGACCACGCTCCCTATATTACTCCTTTCCCATCCGGCTGCTGGTGTTGCACTTTCGCAACCACCTGATGCTGATCGGATTATGGGTATTCCTGGCTTTGCTGATGACGGGTGCTGTCGGGCGTTTTTTCGGCGTGTATTATTTATTGCTCACCCCCGAATACCACGGGCTGGTCAACTTCTGGAGTTTTTTTATCACCGGCACGGCCTGCGGCGCGTTTTTTCTGATCTGGAACCTGACCACTTACCTGCTCAGCGCGCACCGTTTCCCCTTTCTGGCCACGCTGGAAGCGCCGTTCACCAAGTTCGGGCTCAACAATTTTATCATCCCGCTCGCTTTTCTGGTCACTTTTCTGATCGCCTCCACCCGCTTCCAGTGGTTCGACGAGCTGACGGACGGCTGGGCCATCGTGCTGAATATCGGCGGATTTCTGGGCGGCATGCTGGCCATGATCGGGCTGTTGGCGGCTTACCTGCACCTGACCAACAAAAACATCGCGTCCTTTTTACGTCCCGGGGAGTTCATCCCCCGGCCGGGCAGCAAACTGCTGGCGCCGGGCTACCGCCTGCCTACCCTGTGGGAGATTCGCGCCGGCGCCACCCGCTGGCGCGTCGATACCTACCTGACCGAGCGCCTGCACCTGCGCCCCGTGCGCAGCATCAGCCACTACGACCCCGAAATGCTGGGCCGTGTATTCCGGCAAAACCATTTCAATGCCGTGGCCGTGCAGCTGATCGCCGTGCTGCTGCTGATGCTGCTCGGGCTTTTTATGGACGAACCCTGGGCGCGTATCCCCACCGGCGCCACCATCTTCCTGCTGGCCAGCATGGCCATGGCCATGTTCGGCGCCATTACGTTCTGGTTCCGGCACTGGGGCACGCTGGTGTTTATTCTCATTATGGTCGCGGTGAATTACACCACGGGCCTGGGATTTTTTCACTACCGCAACCGCGCGTACGGACTCGATTACCGCGCGGAAAAACAGACGGAATACAATTACAAAGTGCTGGAGCAACTCGGCGCTCCCGACCAGGTTGCCCGCGACAAAACGCAAACCCGCGCCATTCTCGACAACTGGCTGGCCAAAAACCGCGCCGCCGGCGTGGAACGACCCAAACTGGTGCTGGTGTGCGTCAGCGGCGGCGGCATGCGCTCGGCCCTCTGGACCATGCAAACCCTGCAACGCGCCGACGAAGCCACCCAGGGGCGCCTGCTGCGCCAAACGGCACTCATCAGCGGCGCTTCCGGCGGTATCCTCGGCGCGGCTTACCTGCGCGAGATCATGCTCCGCCAGCAGGAAGGACAAGCGGTTTCGGTGCACGACAGTACTTTTATCGACGACATGGGCCGCGACCTGCTGAACCCTGTGAGTTTTGCCATCCTGTCCAACGACCTGTTTTTCCCCGTCAGCACCTTCCAGTCGGCAGGCTTCACCTACCGCAAAGACCGCGGCTACCTGCTGGAACGCCAGCTGAACGAAAACTGCCGGGGCTTTCTCGGCAAACGCCTGGCCGATTACCGCCGGCCCGAACAGGAAGCCAGGATCCCCATGATGGTCATCTCGCCGTTCATCCTCAACGATGCGCGCCGCCTGCTCATCAGTCCGCAGGGAGTGTCGTACCTGATGCGCCCGCCCGACGACCGGCGCCGCTCCATCGGCACTGAAATGGACGGTGTGGACTTTGGCCGCCTGTTCGCCCGCCAGCAGGCCGACAGCCTGGCTTTTACCACCGCGCTTCGCATGAACTGCACCTATCCGTTCATCCTGCCCAATACCCGCCTCCCCTCTCATCCTTCCCTGGAAGTGATGGATGCCGGCTTCCGCGACAACTACGGCATTGCTACCGCCGTGCGTTTTGTGCAGGTGTTTCAGGACTGGATCCGCGAGAACACCTCGGGCGTGCTCCTGCTGCAAATCCGCTGCTGGGAAAAAATCGACCCCATCGAGGAAGCCGACGACAAGGGTATCATCGAAAGCCTGTTCTCGCCCTTCAGCGCCGCGGCCAACCTGACGTCCATGCAGGATTTTGAACAGGACGCCACACTCTCCCTGCTCAACGATATGTTGGGAAAAAATCAACTCGAGGTGATCCGATTCACCTATCGGCCCATGAAAAAGGAAAACGAAGCATCCCTGAGCCTGCACCTGAGTACGCGGGAAAAAAAAGATATTCTCGAATCGTATTACCGGCCCGAAGTGGGGGTGAATGTGGAGGCGTTGAAAAGGGCATTGGGGCAGTAAATCTTAGCCAATTGATTTTCCCTTAAAACAAGATAAAATGACAGCTCTCAGGGCTGGCGATGACCTGAGACTGTTTTTTAACCGCACGAAAACCGGAATTTTCCCCCGGCAATTGCCGCGACTTTTAAAACATCTGCCATGATCGCATTCGGCCCGATTCCCTCCCGGCGGCTCGGACAAAGCCTGGGCATCAACCATATTCCCCCCAAATCCTGTTCCTACGACTGCGTCTATTGCCAGGTGGGCCCCACCTTGTCCACAGACCTGCAACGGCGACCCTTTTACGAGCCGGAGGCGGTGGTGGCCGCTGTGCGGCAGAAAGTACAGGCGGTACAGGCGCAGGGAGGCCGCATCGACTACCTGAGCTTCGTGCCGGACGGAGAACCCACGCTGGACATCAACCTGGGGCGCATGATCGATATGCTGCGCCCCCTCAACCTGAAAATGGCCGTGATTACCAACGGTTCCCTGCTCTGGCACGCCGGCGTGCGGGCAGAACTGGCAAAAGCGGATTGCGTTTCGTTGAAAGTGGATGCCGTTTCGGACGACGTTTGGCGCCGCATCAACCGCCCGGCGCAATCCCTGTCGCTGAATGACATACTGGCCGGAGCGCTTGCCTTTGCCGGCGATTTTAAAGGTGAGTTGATCACCGAAACCATGCTCATTGAAGGTATAAACGACGCCGCGCCCGAACTTCGGCGTACCGCACAGTTTCTGGGAAAACTGCGCCCGGCAAGGGCATACCTGGCCATCCCCACCCGGCCGCCCCAGGAGTCGCGGGCCAAGGCGCCCGGCGAAGAAAAACTGACCGAAGCCTGGCAGATTTTTTCCGAATATCTGCCCGGAAAGGTGGAGATACTCACCGGCTATTCCGCCGAACCTTTCACTGCTACCGGCGACGTGGTGCAGAATCTGCTCGACATCACCTGCGTTCACCCCATGCGGGAATCAGAAGTGCAGGCGTTGCTCCGGCAGGCAGGCGTGGACCCCGCGGTGCTGCAAACGCTGATCGCGGAGGACAAGATCGTGCGCGTTTTGCATGAGGGGCAGGCGTTTTTTGTACGGAAGTTGCCGCGTACGAAATCAGAATAAATTAATTATCGCAAGCGCCGTACCTATGCCCGAAAGTAGCAAACACACCGGTTCATGGAGAAATACGAATGGGGTCTGGTGCTTTCCGGCGGCGGCATACGCGGCGCAGCGCACGCGGGCGTAATCCGGGCGTTGGAAGAAATGGGTATCGTACCCGAAGTAGTGGCCGGCGCCAGCGCCGGCGCTATTGCAGGCAGTTTGTATGCCGGCGGTTATTCCTGGTCGGAAATGCTCGATCTGTTTGACAATCCCATTCTGTTCAAATGGTCTCTGATCGGCCACCGGAAACCCGGTTTTATCGACTCCGACCAGTTCTACCCGGTATTCAAGCGATATTTTCCCCACGACAATTTTGAATCCCTTCAAAAAAAACTGTACATCGTCGCAACCGATATTCAAAACGGACGCAGCGAAACCTTCTCGTCGGGCGAACTTATCCGGCCCATACTGGCCTCCGCCGCCTATCCGATGGTGTTCACGCCGGTGCGGATCAAAGGTACTTTGTATGCCGACGGCGGTATAATGAACAACTTTCCGGTAGAACCCCTGCTCGGCCATTGCGAACGCCTGATCGGCATATATGTAAACCCCACGCCACTGCGCAAATACGGC
Source organism: Thermoanaerobaculia bacterium (assembly GCA_023151335.1). Taxonomy (GTDB): domain Bacteria; phylum Bacteroidota; class Bacteroidia; order Chitinophagales; family Saprospiraceae; genus M3007. The sequence continues at coordinate 5,791 of JAKLJF010000043.1, forward strand.
GTCAAAGAACTGCAGTCTGGCCTGGCCATTGCCGAACGGGCATATTCCCTGAGCATCGCCCGGGACGTGGCGAACAAATTAAAACTTTGCGACATTACCATTTCACCTGAACCGTTAGGCCGGTACAGCACATTCGATATCATGAAGGCTTCTGAAATTTTTGATATTGGGTACCAGGCAGGGAAAGAAGCCTTGAAAAAATTTTACGGCGATTAGCTGTCAAAAATTTTTGCAATTTTCCAAAAACATGACAACCGGTTTTTCCAATGTATTTAGTTTTACGCCCCCATCCCTCCCCTTTTTCCGGTTGTGGAAGGGCCTGCGGACTTTATGAAGCATCAAATTCATCAATTCAGGCATTTTTAATATCAAAATCGTTGTAATGCGGATCGCCTTCTTCTTTTTGTCGTTTACACTTTTAATCAACTTTTCCCTTTCTGCCCAAAATTATCCGGAGAATCCCGAACCCGGCGCGTGTTACATCCGCTGTCCCATCGAGGAGATCAAGGAACTGGAGAAAGTGGTGACCACGCCAGCCTACATGCAGTACAAGGTAGTGCCGCCGGTGTACAAAACCGTGGAGGAGCGCGTACTGGTGAAAGAAGCCTCCAAACGGTTCGAATACGTGCCGGCTACCTACCGCGACGTATACGACACCCTGCTCGTGGAAGATCCCTACAGTACCTACACCATTGCGCCGGTAAAGCTGATCGACACTTTCGAGATCATCGAACTGGAACCGGCCTTTGCCCGTTTTGAAACGCGGCCGGCCATCGACGGCTGCAAATCGCCGGTGCCGGGCGATTGCGACGTGATCTGTTACGTGCAATACCCGGCAGTGACCAAACGTATCCCGGTACAAAAGATCGTGACCCCGCCCGGCTTCAGCCGGCAAACGCCGCCCAACGGGCGGTACAAGGTCATCAAACGCCAGGTTATCGATACGCCGGCCACCGTGCGCGAGATTGAGATACCCGCGGAATATACCACCATTCAGAAACGGGTTTTGGAACGCGACGCTATCGTTGACTCCGTGGAAATAAACCCCGTGCTGCGCGAAGAAGTCTTCCTCGTGAACGACCGCTCTGCCAGCGGCTCCTCCGACGGCTACGAATGGCGCAAAATCGAATGCTCGCTGCTCGACTTCAACCTGTTGCCCATCTACTACGCCCTCAACAGCGATGTGCTCTCGGCCAAAGCCAAAGACGTGATCGACGAAAAATTGCTCAACCTGATGCAAAAACGACCCGAACTCCGGGTCGAGATCAGCTCGCACACCGATTCCCGGGCTTCCGATGCCTTTAACATGGACCTTTCGCGGCGCCGCGCCAAAAGCGTGGTGGATTACCTCGTGTCGAGAGGCATCAAACGTTCGCGGCTGGAGTACCGCGGATTTGGCGAAACCCAGCTCGTCAACCACTGCGGCAACGGCGTCGAATGTACCGAAGAACAACACGCCGAGAACAGAAGAACGGAGTTCCGGGTGTTGCCGAGGTGAGGACAGTTCGACAGGCAATTTGCCGAGGGAGCCACCTGCCCGAACCTCCAAATACAACGTTCACCCTGTTTTTCCCGACGCTCTTCCCTTTTTGGTTTGCCGTCCCGCCCGGCGCGCCGATTTTTGTCGTGTTGTTTCACAAAAAGATATGCACCATGATAAAAAAGGCTTTCGCAGGGCTGATCGCCCTGTTGCAACTGCTTCCGCTCAGTGCCCAGCAAAATTGGCTGGAAATGTTTGACGCTCCCTACGCTGGCGATATGCCCCGGCGGGAAGGCGCCTGCGGAAGCGGCGTATTCAGTTACCAGATGGCAACGCCGGCAGGGGAAATGGAACCCGCGCGGCTGCTGCGCGCACATCCTGCCGGTTCGGACGATAGCATACGGATAGAATTCGAACTGGAAGAACCGGCAAGCGTCCGGTTTCAAATGCTGAATACACAGGGAAAATTGGTTTGGAGCACCCCTGACACAGACACCGGGGCGTTCAGGCAATTGGATACCCGGCCAGCCGGAAACCTGGAGCCGGGGGCATACACATTACAAATGGTGGCCGGCAGCCAGATTCTGGCTCAATGCACTTTTGAATTTCAACCCAAACTGTAAACAACATGTCGGCATCAAATAAAATGGGCCGCAAAGGCCCGATCGGGAACATCGCTTTTGTATTTCTTTTTGCCCTGGCCGGTCTTTTTGCCGGCTATTTCGGGGCCAAACTCCTCAAGGCCGGCGCATTGCTGCGGACGATCGGGCCGGAAGGAGCCGGTGAAAAAATCCTATATGTGGCATTGACGTTCTTTGCTATCTGGCTGGCCATTGCGCTGCATGAACTGGGGCATTTGACGGCGGGACTGGCGCAGGGATTCCGGCTGGCGCTCTACACTGCCGGCGTACTGGGCATACGCGGTACCAGTCGCGGAGCGCGGTTGTTCTTCAACCACGATATCAACCTCGTCGGTGGGTTGGCGGCCACCTATCCCGAAGCGGTAGAAAGCGGCCCGGCCTTGCGCCGGAAATTCGCCCGGATCGTAGCCGCCGGTCCGTTAGCCAGTCTGGTCGCGGGTGTGGTCGCGCTGACAGCCGGTTGGCTGCTGGCGCAACAATTGCAGGCGCCGGCGCCATTGAGCGGGCGGGCGGGCGTCGCGTTCCTCTATGTGTTGGGATTGATGTCGGCCCTGATCTTTCTGGTCACGAGCCTGCCGCTCCCTTCCAGGGGTTTTATGACCGACGGCGCGCGATATTTGTCGCTGCACGCCGGCGGCGAGAAAGGCCTGCGTGAAGAAGCCGGCCTGGCGGTGACGGCCTTGATGGGGGCCGGCAAATTGCCCGGTGAGTACCCGCCCGAACTGCTCGAACGACTGACGTCCCTGCCGGCCGGTAGCCTGCTCGGACTCAATGGCCATTTTCTGGCTTTCACCCACCACCTCGACCGGGAAGAAATAGCCAGGGCAATGGCGTTTGCCCAAACGATGGAAGCGCATCTCGACGCCGCACCAGCCGGACTGTTTCGTCGCTCTTATTTGAAAGAAATGGTGTTTTTTTACGCCTTCCTCGCCGGAGATGCCGAAAAGGCCCGCGCGCTCTGGGGCCCCATAGCCAGCGCCGCTGAAAAAGACCGCGATACGGCTACCTTCCGCACAATGGCTGCACTGGCTTTGCTGGAAGGCCGGCGTGAGGAAGCCGCGGCACTGGTGGAGGCCGGCCTGAAAAAAATAGGGGACCTTCCATTTGAAGGTCAGCGGCGGTATGAAGAGAAATGGCTCCATACCCTTTCTAAACAATCCGCTAAACCCTCCTAAACCCTCTAAACCTTCATAAACCTTCTAAACCTTCTAAACCTTCTAAACCTTCTAAACCTTCTAAACCTTCTAAACCTTCTAAACCTTCTAAACCTTCATAAACCTTCTAAACCTTCATAAACCCTCCTAAACCTTCATAAACCCTCATAAACCCTCCTAAACACATAAATCTTCTCCCATGCGCACCGGCGCCATATCCAAAACACAGACCTATTGGTTTTGCCAGATTTTCGGCTGGGGCGCCTTCGTACTGTACGAACTGGTCAATTACCTCGGACTGGGTTTGTTTAGCGCGGAAAATGCCCTCCTGATCAGCGCGGCGGCGCCGCTCGGCATCTGCATCACGCATTTGTACCGCGGGGTATTGATCCGCTATGAGGTAATGCAAATGCCCTTTATAAAAATGGCGGTACTGGCATTAGCGGCAGTTTTTGTATTATCGTCGGTGTTGTTTTTGGGCCTGACTGTTATCGGTATGGCGGCCGGGCGCGGCGGAAGCTGGTCGGAAATTACTGCGAATTATGTTTTTATGTCCATACTCAACTGGTCGAGATATGTTTTTGTGTGGGTATTGATCTATCACCTGTATGGCATGATGGAACGGACCAATCGCGCGCGTATGGCGCAACTCGCCTCCGAAAACCAGTTGAAAAACATTGAACTGCAAAACCTGAAAGCCCAGTTGAACCCCCATTTTCTGTTCAATGCCCTCAATAGTATCAAGGCGCTTACGCACAGCGATTCGCAACGGGCAGGCGAGGCGGTCATGATGCTCTCCGACCTGTTGCGTTATTCGCTCAACTATGAAAAACAAAGCGTTGTGCCGCTTTCCGATGAATTGGCGGTCGTACGCGATTACCTGGCCCTGGAAAAAATCCGCTTCAACCGGCGACTGCAATACGCGCTGCACATCGATCCCGCTGTCGACAAGTGGCCCATTCCGCCGGTTCTGCTGGTCACCCTGACGGAAAACGCGATCAAACACGGCATTGCACAGTTGGTGGAAGGCGGTGAAGTGCAGATATTCGCCCGGCGCGACCAGGACCGTCTGACACTCCGGGTGATCAACACCGGCCAATACCATCCCAACCCCGAGCGGCAGGGCATCGGTTTGACCAACATCCGGCGCCGTTTGGAAATGTTGTATGGCGCAAACGCCGTTTTTGAAATCACCAATTCGGGTAACAGTACCGTACAGGCCACGGTAAGCCTGCCGGCTTTGTAAGATCATGGATATCCGCACTATTTTGATCGATGATGAAGACCTTTCCCGTCAGGAAATGCGTCACCTGCTGACCGCTTATCCCGATATCCACATTGTAGACGAGGCGGTCAACGCCGGCGAAGCGCTGGCGAAAATCCGGCAGCACCGGCCAGAACTGATCTTTCTGGACATCAATATGCCCGGGAAAAACGGTTTCGAATTGCTCAACGAACTGGATGAAAGCCCGCATGTGGTCTTCGTGACGGCATACGACGAATTCGCCGTGCGCGCATTCGAAACTAATGTCCTCGATTATCTGCTAAAGCCTGTGCGGCCCGAACGGCTCCAAAAAACCATCGAAAGTTTGCGGGAAAGCCTTCAAGCCTCACCGGAAGCAGAACCGCGGACAGCGCGACCTGGCCAACTGCGCCCCGACAGCCTGGTATTCATCAAGGATGGCGACAACTGCTATTTCGTGCGCCTGAATGACATCTTTTTATTCGAAAGCGAAGACAACTATATCCGGGTGTACTTCGGCGCTAATAAGCCCTTGCACCGCAAAAGCCTGAACCTGCTGGAAGAAAAACTGCCGCCCGACCTGTTTTTCCGCGCCAACCGGCGGCAGATCATCAACCTGTCGTTTATCACCGGTATCGAACCGTTTTTTAACGGCAGCCTCCGCGTAACGCTGCGCGGCGGTATCCGGGTGGAAATTTCGGTGCGGCGGACCGGAGATTTTAAAGAGATGTTGAGTTTGTAACACTGATCAATTGCCCTGCGGGATGATGCACATCATTTGAAATGGCGATCAAAGCCCGTTTTTTTGAACAGAAAACGTTCGGAAAAATGAATTGGAAAAAAATGTTGCTCGTTTGCGGCGTCATCGCTCCGCTGTGGTACCTCTTCATGAACATCATTACCGCCATACTTTACGAGGGATATAATTCCGCATCTCAGGTGGTCAGCGAGTTGTCTGCAATCGGCGCGCCCACCAGACCGCTGTGGGTATGGCTGGGCGTCGTTTATTTCCTCCTGATGATCGCCTTCGGTTGGGGTGTCCGGCAATCGGCAGGCGACAACCGGTACCTGCGCATTGCGGGTATTTTGCTCATGATCAGCACGTTTATCGGCATGTTCTGGCCGCCCATGCACCGGCGGGAGGTGCTGGCCGCGGGCGGAGGAGACCTGAGCGATACCCTCCACATCGCGTTCACTGCCGTATGTGTACCCCTGGCGATGCTCGCCTACGGTTTCGCAGCCGCGGCATTAGGAAAACGGTTCCGTTTCTAGTCCATCGCAACGATCGTGATCATGATCGGCTTCGGCGTATTGACCGGAATTGAAAGTCCCAGGATGGAAGCGAATGCGTCTACGCCGTGGATAGGCGTTTGGGAACGTATCGGCATTGGCGCTCAAATGCTTTGGGTAATCGTGTTGGCTATCGTGCTGCTGCGCAGGGAAAATGAGCCGGCTTCCGTAAAGGTCAGATAAACATCTTCCTATGAAATTCGTATTTCAAATACTCGTTACCCTCCTGGCAGCAATAAATCTTTTGTTGGCATGGCCGGCCCTTTACCGGCTGCGCCAGCCGACCACGTTAGCCCTCTGGGGAATAAAGGTTTTTATTTCAGCCATAACACCGTTACTGTTCCTGACCGGAGTATTGACGGCTATTGCCGGCCTGGCCTTAAACTGGACGCCGGCCATTGCACTCGGAAGTGCCGGCGCCCTGCTCTTTCTCATCCATATCATCGCTGTCACCCGGGCGCCGGATTCTTCCACAGATTTTGATCAGGCCTTCGGCCCGGACTGGGAAAAACGCCTGCCGGAAGAAAGCAAAGCCGGATTTCTCCCCCGCCGCTACGTATTCCGGCTGCCGGCTACTCCCGATCCTGTTTTTGAACAAAACATCGTATTTTATACGATCCCGCATACCAACCGGCAAGTCCTGTGCGACATTTGGCAACCGCCCAAACAGGTAAAACGCTCCGGACTGGCTTTCATCTACCTGCATGGCAGCGCCTGGGCGGTGTTGGACAAAGATTTCGGCACGCGCCCGTTTTTCAGACACCTGGCCAATCAGGGTCATGTGATCATGGATATCGCGTACCGGCTTTTCCCCGAAACTGATTTCATGGGCATGACGCAGGATACCAAACACGCCATCGCCTGGATGAAGGCCAACGCGGCTGCGTATGGCGTTAATCCCGACCGCATAGTGATCGGCGGCGGCTCTGCCGGCGCACACATTGCCTTGCTGGCAGCATACACGGATCAAAACCGGCAAATGATGCCTGAAGATCTGGCATCGGCCGATATCAGCGTGCGGGGAGTGATCGCACTGTACGGTCAAAGCGACCTGGAGGCGACCTATTATCACACCTGCCAGCATCTGGTGACCCGTTCGGCGCTCAGCCAAAAGAAAAAAGGCGAATCCGGCGGTATGCCCTCATGGGCACAGAAAAGCCTGGGCAAGGATTTTCACCGCCTCGGCTTCGACAAGGACGCCGAACCCGGCATACTGGCGCCCATACTCGGCGGAACGCCCGCTGAAAAAGCGGATGTCTATGCATTGTTTTCCCCGGTCACGCACGTCCACCCGGGTTGTCCGCCTACATTGATCCTGCACGGCAAACACGATATACTGGCCCCTGTAAAGGCCATCCGTCAATTGCATGGACGTTTGACGCAGGCCGGCGTTCCGGTGGTCATGCACCTTATCCCGCTCACGGATCACGCTTTCGACATGATCCTTCCGAAAATATCTCCTTCCGCCCACAACGCATATTATGATGCAGAGCGGTTTCTGGCGCTTCTGGCCTGAGGAAAACGCCTACATTTACGGCGCAAAAACGATCCGATGGAAACGACCCGCATCGTCCTTACCGCTCCCTTCATGCGCCACCCGGCCGGTCTGGTATTCGATCTGCCCGAGACCACGCCTATTGGCTGGGATGACGATGTCCGGGTGCGCGAACGCCAGAACTATTCGGGCCGGCGTGCTTATCGTTTACCCGACACAGGCCGGGGCGTTGAAGCTCAATTGCCGGCATCCGATACGGCGCCCTGCCCCCCGGGTGTTTTCGACCACGTCGATATCCGCACAGGCCCCTGCCGCATCACAGCGGTGGCGTCCGGTATGGGCGCCGGTCTGACGCCAACCGGCCTGAAACCCGAATGGCAACTGCCGGAATCAAATGTTTACCTGCTGGAAACAGACGGCCAACGGGCGCAGGGTATCGGTATCCGGTTTCCGGAGGGCATTCCCCTGCCCCGGCATACCGAACTTATCAACCTGCTCGGCGAAAACACCGAACGGACCTTCTCCGACACGGGCGAGGCGGTGGCGTTCGATCTCTCCGGTTTATCGCCCGGCTTTTACCGCCTCCTGATCGAATGCCAAAAGGGCGTTTACCATTCTATCCGGTTTATGAAATCTTATCCCCTGTTGGTCATGTTCACAGGTGGTGGGCGGTACACAACGCGGGAGACGATGTATTGACCGCCCGGCGGTTCAAAACGCCGGCAGCCCTGCCACACCACCACCCATAACACGTCGCGTTTTCCCTGTTCGTCCAACACTTGAACCAGGTAAGTTACGTTTACGAAACTTCAAAAAGTTTCGTAAACGTAACTCTATCCCGGCGCTATGCAGAAAAATTGGCGGCGCGAGTTGCAACTATCCGGGTTTCCCGTAATAAGGCAAGGGTATAAATTCCGTCTCTCCTGCTATCTTGTCGAACAATTGCAGGTGCCATTTCTGTTTGGCTTCCTCTATCAGTTGTTTATCCGAGGATACAAAATTCCAGTCGATAAAACGCTCCTCCGGGAAAGGTTCGCCGCCAAAGATATAGACGGCGCTGCCGGCATGAATGGTAAACTCGCACAACGTGCTTTCCTGTGCCACCAGGATCTGTTTGGGCTGGTAAATATGTCCCTCGCTTTCGATGCTGCCCTCCAGAATATACAGGCCCGACTCGCCATAGAGGTGTTCGCCGAGCCGCAGCGTTTTTGTTTCCGCGCTTTTTATTTCCAGCATGTACATTCGGCTGTACGCCGGCACAGCCGATTTCCGGCCGAATGCCTCGCCGGCCACCAGTTTGAAACTGACGCCGTCGGTCGTCCAGTGCGGGATGCCGGATCGGTCGATGTGGTAGAATGCGGGCTCCATTTGCTCCAGGTGTTTGGGCAGGGCGACCCATATCTGCAGGCCGTGCATGGATTTTTCGGCATTCCGCAGGTATTCAGGCGTTCGTTCGGAATGCACGATGCCCCGCCCGGCGGTCATCCAGTTGACCTCGCCGGGTTTGATCTCCACGACATTGCCCAGCGAATCGCGGTGCATGATGCTGCCCTCGAACAAAAAAGTGAGCGTGGAAAGCCCGATATGCGGGTGTGGCAACACGTCGAAGTTTTCCTCCCCGCTCAAAGTGACGGGGCCCATGTGATCAATGTAGATAAAAGGGCCGACCATACGTTTTTGCCGGAAAGGCAGCAGGCGCCCCACCATGAACTTGCCGATACGCGCGGCGCGTTCTTCGATAATAAGACCGATGTTGGACATAGCGTGGCAAAGTTATTAAAACAAAACATCCCTGATCTCCGCCGTTTTGTCAAAAACCGATTTGGCGAACGGGCAAAGCGGTATGATCCGGATGCCGTTTTCCCGGGCATAGCGCACCACTTCGTCGAGGATACGCTGCCCCACCTTTTGCCCCCGGAAAGCGTCGTCAACCTCGGTGTGGTCGATGATGATCTTGTCGGCGCCGGCATTCGTAAAATACATGCGTCCGGCTTCCCTTTCTCCGTCAAGAGCGACAAAATAGCCTTTGGCGCCTTCGGTGATCTTTCGTATTTCCATATAATTTAATTTTCAGCAAATAAACGAAATTATATGCTCACCAGGATCTCATTCGGGTCGGCCTACCATACCACCACCCGCAAAACGCCGCGTTTTCCCCGTTCGTCCAATACCTGTACGAGGTAAACGCCGGCCACCGGAAAAGCCAGCGGGAATACTGTCTGGTCGCCGTTGTGTGCTGTTTCGAAACGATGCAACAACCGGCCGGTGGCAGCGAATACCGACACCTGGCAAACGCTGCTTCCGGGCGCTTGCAGGCAGATCTGTATCGGCTGACCGATGCGTTGTGGGTTGGGCGTCGCGCCCAGGCGCAGTATCCGGTCGCCGGGAACGGCAGTGCCTACGCTCATGGGTACCGTGAAAGGGAGGACGGTGCTGCAGCCTGTCGCATCGGTCAGGGTGAGAAAGTAATCGCCAGCGGGGAGGCCGGATAGGGAGGCGGTGGTGTCGCCGGTGCTCCAGGCCAGTTGAAAAGGCGGAGCGCCGGTCAGCGACACGAGTTCGATGGCGCCGTCAGACGCGCCGTGGTCAGGTTTAATATCGGCCGTGGCGGCAGGCAGTGGCAGTACCGTAAGTTGCAGTATCCGGATGCTGTCGCAGCCGTTGGCCGCCGGGAAGGTATCGGCATAAATGCCGCTTTGCGTGTAACCCTCGTAACTCTGGCCCGCGCAGATCGTTTGCTGGATCTGGCTGACGGCGCCGGGCAAGAGGGCCACGGTGGTGGTCACCGTGCTGTCGCAGCCGTTGGCGGCCTGTAAA
>JAKLJF010000440.1 GCA_023151335.1 Thermoanaerobaculia bacterium
TTGAATTTCAGCAAATTTGCGAAAAAAAATGCCCCCTCAAAACATAAATACCAGATCAGGAAGGCCCATATCCAGGGAGAAGGCACACGATTCATGACAAAGAAGTTGGACATCAGGATGGTAGACATCAACATCGTAATAGTCACCGAAAGCCCGTAGGCAGCCTCCATCTTGCCACTTTCCCGGAAATACAGCGTAATAAATACGCAACCGGCCCACAAAAGTGTGTTCACGGCGGGTACATAAAGCTGTCCTTTGAGGTGTGTGGGGAAAATAACCGTCAGTTTAGGCAGCAGGCCCAGCCGGATGGCTTCACTGACCAAGGTAAAAGAGCCGGAGATCATAGCCTGGCTGGCAATAATGGTTGCCAGTGTGGCAACCGCGATGCCTACCGGTAAAAACCAGGTGGCCATTACCCCATAAAAGGGATTTTGATTGTTAACAGGCAGGGGGCTGCCTTCAAATTGCAGGCACCATGCGGCCTGACCCAAGTAATTGAGAACCAGACAAATCTTCACAAAAATCCAGCTAACCCTGATATTTTGTTTCCCACAATGCCCAAGGTCAGCATAAAGCGCTTCCGCGCCGGTAGTACAGAGGAAAACAGCGCCCATCAGTACAAGGGCGTGTGGATGGTGCAGCAGGATTTTAACGGCAAAAATCGGATTTAGCGCCTGAAGCACCGAAGCATGGCTCCATACTTGAATCAGTCCCAGGATACCCAACATACTGAACCAAATCAGCATAACGGGGCCAAAGAACCGGCCCACGGTAGCCGTTCCGAATTGCTGAAAAATAAATATGGCGGTAATAATCCCGATGGTGATCTGAACGGTTGGAATGTGCATAGCATGAAACCGTTCGATGGACTCGATACCTTCAATGGCCGAGGAGACAGATATGGGTGGCGTGATCATCCCTTCCGACAACACTGCGCAGCCTCCAATCATAGCCGGGAAAAGCAACCATTTGCGACGACGGCGTACAAGGGTGTACATCGAAAATATGCCTCCTTCGCCTTTGTTGTCCGCCTGAAGTATCAGCGTGACATATTTAAAAGTGGTCTGGATGGTCAGCGTCCAGAATATTAGCGAAACAGCGCCAAGTATAATTTCCCTTTCGATGGGGGCTGTTCCCACTATCGCGCGCATCACATACAAGGGCGAGGTTCCAATGTCGCCGTAAATAATACCCAGTGTGATGATCAACCCGGCAAGGGTCAGCGGGTGATGTCCGTGTTGTGAAGAGCCGTTTGAGGGCATTTTAAATCTCCGGGGAGGATGTAATGACGTTTTTTATCAAATCTGTGCCGGCGCAAATGTAGTATTTCCACCAACCATTCCACTAAAAGGTTCAGGTAGCTTTCGTGTTTTTACGGAATTCATTCATTTGATCCGGGTTGCCCAATACTACGATATGCCAATCGGGCTGAAGAATTGCCGATGGGGGCGGATTCAGCTCGTATCGTCCGTTGGGGTGCCTGACGGCCACGATGGATATTCTGCCTGCTTCATCTAATCCGCTCTCGGCAATCGGTTTGCCCTGGAACCGCGGAGCTATATCACCGACGCGCAGTTCTTCGAAAACCACATTGCTGGGCCCCATATTGGATAACAGGTTAAAAAATTCGACCAAATCAGGTTTTGTTACCAGGGTAGCCATGTAAAAACCGCCAATTTGTTCCGGAACCACGGTGTGGTTGGCGCCGGCGCGCTGGATTTTGACTTCATCAGCCGGGTTGTTTGCCCGCGAAATGATCCGGACGCCCTGATTCATTTGCCTGGCAGACAGTGTGACGAAGAGGTTGTCGGCGTCACTGGGCAAGGTAACCACCAAAGCGCGGGCACGGTGAATGCCCGCTTCTTTCAGCACTTCGTCGTCCGTAGCGTCGCCCTCAACAAACAGATATCCGGATTCGGAGCGCAATTCTTCAATTTTTTCCGCTCTGTTTTCAATAACGACGAAGGACATGCCTTGTTTTGCCAATTCCTGGGCTACTTCCGTCGCGTGTCTTCCAAAACCGCAAACGATGGTATGGCCGTTGAGTTCTTCTATTTTCCGGTTCATTCGAAATTCGTAGAGTAATTGATGAAAACCGCCTTCGGCAAATATGCTGGTAATGGTCGAAATGGAATAGGCAAATAAGCCGACATTAAAGAGAATCAAAAAGGTGGTAAAAATTCTGCCGGCAGGACTTAAAGGGTGCACCTCCCCAAATCCGACAGAAGCCAGGGTAATGACCGACATATAATATGCGTCCAGCCAATTGTACTGCTCAATGGTTACATAGCCAACGGTACCGCTCAACAGGGAGAAAATAACCAGTCCGACCGCCAGACGCAAACGCAGGATCGTTTGTACAAACCGTTCGAAGCGGTGTCGCTGGCTCTTTTGAACGCCCGGCAACCGGAGGAAAAGCAGTAAGAAGTGAAAATAATTAGCCGGATACATAAACGCCGGTTTAGCGCAGTTATATGGTTTTATTTGCTCGAAAAAACCGTATATTCCCAGGGTTTCAGGGTCAGGATCATTTCTTTGGTAACCTGATGCGTACTACGTCCGAATACGTTTGCATAAGCCCCGGCGAAAGATGAACCGGGCTGAAGGGTCACGGTTGTCCGTTCATTGCTTAGATTAAGGATTACGATCGCCCGGTCGCCTTCCCGTTCACGGCCGAAGGAGTAGACCCTGTCTTCGGCATCATTCGGTATTTTTTGCACTTTGCCGCCCGAGCGGCCTGCCCATAAAGCCCGGTTGATATGCCGCAGGGAACAAAGACGGGAGAAGAAATCCTGTCTGGCATATTTTTTCCACTTGACCGGTGTTTTGTCAAAAAGAGAAAGCCGTTGGTTCAGGCCGTCTTCCTGGCCGTTGTAAATACTTGGAATACCTTGCCAGGTAAAGGCCAGCACATTAAAAGCGTCGGCAGATGCGCCGTACAGTTCTGATTCGGTGCCGTGGTGGGCATTTTCGTCATGGTTCTGGGTAAAATACATCTGGTAGTATCCTTTCGGATAAAAATCATCGAGGTATTCCAGCAAAGTATCCAAAGCCACAGGTTTTTGACGTCCGGCCCATATATCTTTGGTAATATCCTTCCAACGCCAGCCATAATTGGCGTTAAAACAGGATTCAAAATGTTTTGGCTCGTCCTGCCACTCAGCCAGCATAAATACCGGTTTGATCGAGTCGAGCGCTGGCCGAACTTCGGCCCAAAAATCATTGGGTACCAACCCGGCCATGTCAACCCGGTATCCGTCGATATCAAATTCCCGTATCCAATATTTCATTGCCTCGGTCATGGCCTTGCGCAGGGCGGGGTTCCCGTAGTCCAGATCACATACATCCGACCAATCGGTAATGGGCTCCCCCCTTTCGTTAAGCGGCACGGTGAATTCACCGTTGATTTTGGTGTAATATTCCGGGTGTTGTTGTTTCCAGACAGCGTCCCAGGAAGTATGGTTGGGTACCCAGTCCAATATGATTTTTAAATTTTGCCGGTGAGCGGTTTGCACCAGCGTTTTAAAATCTTCAGGCGTGCCAAAATCCGGGTTGATGCCATAATAATCTCTCACAGAGTAAGGGCTACCCAGCGTTCCTTTACGTCGGGCCTTACCAATCGGATATATGGGCATAAGCCAAAGCGCATCCACGCCCAGTTCTTTCAAGCGGGGTATTTGGCGGGTTACGCCGGCGAAGTTGCCTTCCGGAGAGAATTGCCGGATATTACATTGATATAAAGTTGCAGCGGCAGCCCATTCCGGTTCAGGTATCTCTTTGTTTTCTGGCATGGTCAAAACGGCTGGCGGTTGAGATACTACGGGCGCCTGTTGATTGTTGCAACCGGACGACAACCCAACGAATAAACTGAATATGAATAAATTGCGTGGATGAAGCATTATTGTTCTCTAAATACGATTTCAGAAATGCCGCTTAGTCTGACCGGTCAATTACTGTCCCTCCTGGGGAAGGGCGCCGGCATTTACGGCCCGTACCTGAATTCCCGTGACATTGATGGAGGTATTGCCTTTCCAGATCATCACTGTTCCGCGGTCGGTTACTGCCCACGTGTTGTTGATATAGGGGTCTTTACAGGAGAGATACAATTCATTTTTTGTGACATCCCAGTTCCAGCGGCCAGAATCCACGACTTTGCCTTTTATTAAAATATCAAAGGTCTGATCTTGCCTGAACTTAAGCCACTTGGACTGATAGTTATGGTGCACGGTGGTGTCGCTGGGTTGAAAGGCCATATTCATGTGCCAATATCCGGAGCTCAAGTACAATTTGTGGCTGGCCGTGGCAGGTGGAAGGGCATCTACCGGTACTGTAACCATGCGTGGTGGTTCTTTCACCTGGTAAGTGCCCGCGGAATCCGGGTTATTCCCTTCAATGACCCTGGAGGCATTCCAGCCAGGAAGGCCAGCCGGGGAAGTTTTTGGGGCTTCAACCGGCACAGCAGGGGCGTCCGCGGTTTGCGTTTTTTTGAAATTTTTACAGGTAGCCCATCCCAATACGGCTACCAGAACGGCCAGAATGATATTCAGTTTCATAATAAATCAGGACTCTGCGCGCTCCAAAATTTGAGTTAGCAAGGTATTAAAAGTCAGGTTTTCAAATCCATGAATAACCAGGTGGGCATTCGCGAGCTCCTCCGGTTTTCCCACTCCGATTGCCGTAAAGCCGCCGCGGATAGCGGCTTCTATGCCCGGTGGCGAGTCTTCAAAAACCAAACATTCGGCCGGCGAAAGGCCCAAAGCCTGTGCTGCCAATAAAAAACAGGAAGGATCCGGCTTTTGTTTCTTCACCTGGTTGCCATCCAGAATCACATCAAAATAGGCCTCCAGATTGGTCGACCGCAAGACGGAGCGGGCGTTTTGGGAGGCAGAGGAGAGGGCTGTCA